>NZ_SZXD01000022.1:0-369 GCF_005281115.1 Citrobacter sp. wls710 | reverse complement strand
CCGAGAATATTGCCTATATCTGCCTGGCGGTGACGGTTAACCTCGCGGGCGGGCAGCCGGTATCGATGGCAAACATGCGTGCGGTACGTGAACTGACAAAAGCACACGGCATTAAAGTATTCTACGACGCTACCCGCTGCGTAGAAAACGCCTACTTTATCAAAGAGCAAGAGCAGGGCTTTGAGAACAAGAGCATTGCAGAGATCGTGCATGAGATGTTCAGCTACGCCGACGGTTGTACCATGAGTGGTAAAAAAGACTGTCTGGTGAATATCGGCGGTTTCCTGTGCATGAATGATGACGAAATGTTCTCTGCTGCCAAAGAGTTAGTCGTGGTCTACGAAGGGATGCCATCCTACGGCGGCCTGG
>NZ_SZXD01000057.1:0-2332 GCF_005281115.1 Citrobacter sp. wls710 | reverse complement strand
GGTTGTCTGGTGATTCAGGGGGCCAGTCTAGGGACAATGTGTTTGTCGGCCCCTTCGTTGAGATACAGAAAGGCTGTGTCATTGGTAGTGGAAGCCGGATACAGTCGCACACGTTTATTTGTGAGAACGTAACACTGGGGGAGAACTGCTTCATTGGTCATAACGTGACGTTCGCCAACGATCTGTTTCGTTCAGGAGCACCAGATCCGTCACCGGATAACTGGATCAGCATTACCCTGGGGGATTCGGTTACTGTTGGCAGTGGAGCCATTATTCTGTCTCCGTATATATGCAGCGGAGCTGTTATTGGTGCGGGGGCAGTTGTAGTAAAACCGATTGAGAACAAAGGCATTTATGCAGGAAACCCGGCAAGACTGATCAGAATATTATGAAAAAGAAAAGGGCCGTTACTGGCCCTTTTTATCAGAGGTAGGTCTGTGAATACGGCAGGTGTACAGAAATCGACTGCCGGGGATCGATTTCCAGGGCCGCCCGGTATTCTGCGTCAGTGATATCACCTTTTTTCAGTAAATAACCGAGAGCATCGTTTCCCAGCCCTGACAGTATGCGTATTCTGGCGATCCGGACTGGCAAATAACCCATCAAAAACGTTATTGCCAGACATTGCGAACTCACCAATTTTGATTATTGGAGCCACTTTTTCATAAGTTCCGTGAAATTATTTCATAATAACGACCCTGTTTATTTTATGTAATGACTGGCAATAAAATAACTTGATTAAGTTCCCTTTATCCAGCCTGATAGTGGATAAAGGAAACTCAATCATAATTTAATTAGTTTATTAACTTCATCGCATTCTTTTTTGTCTCCTCATCACTTTTTTGCTCTGATTGTGAAGAGGACTGAATGATTGTTGAAGAATTTAAATCGGCCATCTCTTTTGGAAATAGCGATCTCAATATATTCACGATATCTGAAAATGTGGTTTCTTTCGTCAGCAGTTCACATAAAAGGAAAGGGGCCCTGGGATCTTGTCTGTATAAGGCCAGACCTGCCGTCAGTGCAGCCCGGTTAAGGCGGCTGCGTTCCCCTTGCGGGATACTGTCCAGTGTATCACAAACAATTTTATCTGTTTGATTTACATCTGGATTTAGCTTAAAGGCAATGGTTCTGCGCTTGTCCATCATTAATTACCTATGAGATACATACCGTTAACTAAATCATATTGAGAGTTATTGGTTTTAAAAAAACGTTCATCACGAATCTGTGTGTGTTTTTTTACTGCATCGCATATTAATTCTGCGCCACCACCTATAACCATAACATGAGTATAACCAGAAAATTCATTGAGTGTATTTAATACACGTTGCTCAAGTTTACGAAGTGCTTCATTCATTGCTTCGGTGACTATTGATATTTTATTCTCATCATTAATTCGTTGCTTCAGATAGTTATTATCTTTTCTGTGAATAATTATATCGTCAGCAAGATAGCTACTTCCTTTTGTTCTCGCAAGAGAAAGGGCATCTTTTACTGCAGATGTGACCAGAGATACACCAAGAGATGAGTCTCCGTATATTTTACTGATTCCCGATAATTTCCCCATTACCTGAGAAATATCTAATGTGGTGCCCCCGAGATCTATAATTAATAAAGAATCTAACTCATCCAGTTCTTGTAGAACTTCATAACCTGCCGGTATAGATTCAGGCATGACTTTTACATCTTTTATTGTGAATGTATCCCCACCATTTAATGTAATTTTTTTCCGGAAGTTTGCTTTCTTACGCTCAATATTTTCCGTATTGGGTTGGTTATTCCTGTCGTAATACTCTGTCAGAGGAAGTGTGCAAACAATATCCACTTCGCTTACCGGCAGACCACTGGTCAGTAAGGCGTGGTGCACCGCAACGACATTAACGTCGCTGTATTGCCATGCGATATTGGTTGTGACTACAGCATCCGGGCTGATTGGATCAAATGAATACTGTTCGCCGTTCAGTGTGTAGTTAAAGACCTTTTTATCACCAAAAGAAACTGCCCACTCGCGTTTGAAGCTGTTCGGGCTAATGTGCTGTTTAATTGTTCCGTCGCTTTCCTGCCACTGTAGTTTGATGTTTGTTGAACCGTCATCAATGAATACCAACATTTATAAAACTCCTTATGGTGTTTTTTTTGGTGTTTGTTTGGGTGTGTTTTGGGTTTTAAGTGGGTTTATTTGTCAAGTTTACCCCATTTTAACTATCAATCAATGATTATTTGTCTTGTTTTGGTGTTTTATTGGGTTTGGCGTGGGTTGTTTTTGGGTTTTGTTTGGCGGATAACAAAAGATGTCGCCGGGCTCCTCTTTTTACTGCGCCGGCTGACGCGG
>NZ_SZXD01000056.1:0-3278 GCF_005281115.1 Citrobacter sp. wls710 | reverse complement strand
CGACCCGCAACGGGTCGCCCGGCAGCAGCGCATAGCGTGCGCCGGTCATCTCCTTGCTTAACTGGATATGGGGTTGCAGCGACATTCTCGCGCCTCCTTCACTCTTACGGTTATCCGATATCAGCCTCCTGCTTTAACTTTTCAGGGACTAACAACACAATGCTTTCACCATCGGTATCAATAATCTGTAACGCTTTCAGATCATGTAAAATACGATTAATACTACGGGTCGTCGCCGCCAGCTCCTCGCTGAGGTTTAGCTTATCCAGCAAAATTGCGTTGGTGCCATCTTGTTGATAACGCAGCCATAACGCCTGACACACTCGCTGATGCAGCGAGTAAAGATTGTCGCTGCTGGCCTTTTTTGACAGCTGATAATATTGCTGACTAAAGAAGCGCAGCATCCGCTGGTTAAAATGGTTATCTAAGGCCAGCCAGCGGCAAAAATATTCCTGCGACAAACTCAGGAGCTGCACATGCCCTACTGCCACCACCGAACAGATGTAATGACGCGACTCAAAGATCTCGAGTTCACCCAGCATGTCGCTTTTCCGGTAGCGGGCCTGACGATAACGACGTCCATCTTCAGCCTCATAGAACACATCCACTTCACCGGCAATAATTAGTGAAAAGCGCTGACATATTTCCCCCTGCCGGCAAATAAAGTCTCCGCGCGGGATCTCTTCAAAACACCATTGCTGCATGATTTCCAGAGGGCAATATTTCAGTAATTCGTAAAGCTGTGGATCGCGAACAATATCACTAAGCCCGGAAAGCCAGCCGACTGAAAATTCAGGTTTTTTCATTGTATCCATGTTATCTCGCTCCACAGCGGTAGGGACAGGACGGCTGTCCCCGACAAGAAGGAATAGGGCAGATAAAAATGTCGCTCATCTCTCGCTTCCATACATCAGGCGAGACATCTGTCCCGTGATGGCGAAGAGTATATGTTCACGGCGAAGGTGGGTGATAAAGTAACGAGATATCTTTGAGACATGAGAACAAAATAATGGCTAAGAGCGCGGCAGCCCTGCACATCCTGGTAAAAGAAGAAAAACTGGCGCTGGAGATCCTCAGCAAGCTGGAGCGCGGTATTAGCTTCGATCACCTGGCAAAACGCTACTCTCGCTGTCCATCCGGGCGCAACGGCGGCGATTTGGGTGAATTCAAACAGGGGATGATGGTGGGGCCATTTGATGCCGCCGTGTTTAGCTGTCCATTGCTTAAACCTTACGGGCCGGTCAAAACCAAATTCGGCTATCACATCATCAAGGTGCTGTATCGCCGATAAGCCATGCTAAAATCGCCAGCCTTATATATTCCCTTTTGAAGGCACGATCATGGCAAAAACAGCAGCAGCAGTGCATATCCTTGTAAAAGAAGAGAAACTGGCACTGGATCTTCTGGAGCAGATTAAAAACGGTGCCGACTTCGGCAAACTGGCTAAGAAGCATTCCATCTGCCCATCGGGCAAACGCGGCGGCGATTTAGGTGAATTCCGTCAGGGCCAGATGGTGCCGGCGTTCGACAAAGTGGTCTTCTCTTGCCCGGTGCTGGAGCCAACCGGCCCGCTGCACACCCAGTTCGGTTACCACATAATTAAAGTGCTGTACCGCAACTAATAAAAAGCCCGGTGTTTAAACACCGGGCTTTTTATTAGTTGCGGTACAGCACTTTAATTATGTGGTAACCGAACTGGGTGTGCAGCGGGCCGGTTGGCTCCAGCACCGGGCAAGAGAAGACCACTTTGTCGAACGCCGGCACCATCTGGCCCTGACGGAATTCACCTAAATCGCCGCCGCGTTTGCCCGATGGGCAGATGGAATGCTTCTTAGCCAGTTTGCCGAAGTCGGCACCGTTTTTAATCTGCTCCAGAAGATCCAGTGCCAGTTTCTCTTCTTTTACAAGGATATGCACTGCTGCTGCTGTTTTTGCCATGATCGTGCCTTCAAAAGGGAATATATAAGGCTGGCGATTTTAGCATGGCTTATCGGCGATACAGCACCTTGATGATGTGATAGCCGAATTTGGTTTTGACCGGCCCGTAAGGTTTAAGCAATGGACAGCTAAACACGGCGGCATCAAATGGCCCCACCATCATCCCCTGTTTGAATTCACCCAAATCGCCGCCGTTGCGCCCGGATGGACAGCGAGAGTAGCGTTTTGCCAGGTGATCGAAGCTAATACCGCGCTCCAGCTTGCTGAGGATCTCCAGCGCCAGTTTTTCTTCTTTTACCAGGATGTGCAGGGCTGCCGCGCTCTTAGCCATTATTTTGTTCTCATGTCTCAAAGATATCTCGTTACTTTATCACCCACCTTCGCCGTGAACATATACTCTTCGCCATCACGGGACAGATGTCTCGCCTGATGTATGGAAGCGAGAGATGAGCGACATTTTTATCTGCCCTATTCCTTCTTGTCGGGGACAGCCGTCCTGTCCCTACCGCTGTGGAGCGAGATAACATGGATACAATGAAAAAACCTGAATTTTCAGTCGGCTGGCTTTCCGGGCTTAGTGATATTGTTCGCGATCCACAGCTTTACGAATTACTGAAATATTGCCCTCTGGAAATCATGCAGCAATGGTGTTTTGAAGAGATCCCGCGCGGAGACTTTATTTGCCGGCAGGGGGAAATATGTCAGCGCTTTTCACTAATTATTGCCGGTGAAGTGGATGTGTTCTATGAGGCTGAAGATGGACGTCGTTATCGTCAGGCCCGCTACCGGAAAAGCGACATGCTGGGTGAACTCGAGATCTTTGAGTCGCGTCATTACATCTGTTCGGTGGTGGCAGTAGGGCATGTGCAGCTCCTGAGTTTGTCGCAGGAATATTTTTGCCGCTGGCTGGCCTTAGATAACCATTTTAACCAGCGGATGCTGCGCTTCTTTAGTCAGCAATATTATCAGCTGTCAAAAAAGGCCAGCAGCGACAATCTTTACTCGCTGCATCAGCGAGTGTGTCAGGCGTTATGGCTGCGTTATCAACAAGATGGCACCAACGCAATTTTGCTGGATAAGCTAAACCTCAGCGAGGAGCTGGCGGCGACGACCCGTAGTATTAATCGTATTTTACATGATCTGAAAGCGTTACAGATTATTGATACCGATGGTGAAAGCATTGTGTTGTTAGTCCCTGAAAAGTTAAAGCAGGAGGCTGATATCGGATAACCGTAAGAGTGAAGGAGGCGCGAGAATGTCGCTGCAACCCCATATCCAGTTAAGCAAGGAGATGACCGGCGCACGCTATGCGCTGCTGCCGGGCGACCCGTTGCGGGTCG
>NZ_SZXD01000053.1:0-2595 GCF_005281115.1 Citrobacter sp. wls710 | reverse complement strand
GCGCGAACAAAATACCGCCAGGGATTGCCATTAATGAAGCCGCCAGCAGGTAATCAATGGGTACGCCAAGGCCGGCGTAACCAATCATTGTTGAACCAGCAATGGAAGCCATTCCACTACAAATTGCGGTAAACAGCTCATTACGATTGAGGCGGTCCATAAAGGGTTTGACGATCGCCGGGATCTCATTTTGCCCGAGGAAAATCGTGGTGACAGCCACGAAAGACTCGATCTTACTGATGTTCAGCGCCTTCTGGAAAATACCACCGAGAACGCGGATGAGCCATCCCATCACGCCGATGTAATACAACAGACTTACCAGTGCGGTAATAAAAATAATCGCGGGAAGTACTCGAAATGCAAACACAAAACCGGCGCCATTAAAAACCTTATCCATTTCAGGTCCTGCCAGGGAACCGAAAATAAAGGCGCTACCAGCATCACTGTAAGTCATAACCTTATGAACCCCCAGCGCCGCCTGCTCGGCCAGCCATTTCCCCGGCGGAAAATAGAGCATCACACCGCCAATGGCAACCTGCAGGATCAACGCCGCCCCTACGGTACGCAGATTGATACGCTTTTTATTTACTGACAACAGAAATGCAATTATCAGTAATACTCCCATCCCCAGAACACTTCTCATTATGTCCATAATGATCTTCCCGACATGCCAGGTGTGAACTCGTTACGGGCGACTGCTCACTGCCCATCAGGTGTCAACCGGCCTGTACCACGACTGTACAGACCGGTTGTAGCGTCAGAGATACATGCGCACACACTCTTCAACTAAATCCCAGAACCAGACGGTATCAATGGTGATCCCAACTTTCGTATTCGCAGGTTTTCCCAACACTCCCAGCTCATCGCAGACGGTACGTCCATAGCATGGACCGCTATTGACATCGACTTCGACGTACATGTCCTGTGTTTTGATTCCCTGAGGATTAATCAAATATCCGATACAGGTTGCGTCATGCACCGGGCCTCCGGCCAGACCATAGTTTTCATATTGCGTTTTGAGGGTAAAGTTCATGATGTCGCCGAATAATTGCCCAGCCGGTCCCCCCGCATTTTCCATCCGGGCAATAACCTCAGCGGTACAAACGGTCTGATTGGTGAGATCAAGTCCCATCATCACTAATGGCACACCGGAGGTGAAGACAACACGGGCAGCTTCGGGGTCAGCAAAGATATTATACTCTGCGGAAGGCGTAAAATTACCGGTACCGTATGCGCCGCCCATCAGCACGATCTCACGGATTTTCGGTAAAATAGCAGGCTGCATGCGCATCGCCACGGCAATATTACTCAATGGCCCGACCGGCACCAATGTAATATCGCCATCGCTAGCCATGAGTGTATCTATTATATATTTCACTGCATTAATGCTTTCTGCTTTACGGATCAGCGGTGCAAACACCGGGCCATCCAGACCAGATTCACCATGAATATTATCTGCGACAATCTGCTTACGCATAATAGGTTGTGGCATACCAGCATAAACCGGCACATTAATATTAAGTTTCTGGCATACATTTAATCCATTCACTAATGTTTTATCCAGTGTCTGGTTGCCAGCAACAATAGTAATGCCCAGTAATTCAATTGCAGGATGTCTTGCCGCCATCATCATTGCAATAGCATCATCGTGTCCGGGGTCGCAATCCAGAATAATTTTTCTTCTTTCCATTTCTTATTTCCTCTGTTCGCTGGTAGGGTATTTTCGTCTTATCAAATAAACCAAAAGCATGACGATGCTAGAATCATAGCGACAGAAATCGTATGCTGAATATGAGAAATCTCATACCGGAAAACCATTGTGAAAGAAATCCAAAATGATGCTCTCAGGCAGCAACTCATTGACCAAACAGGCTATACAGAATGCTTCTCTGTTGATGTTTCACGTGATACCCGGTTGTTCCATGTTGCAGCCGGAGACTACATTGTGCGGGAGGGAAACCAGCCGTCATATCTGTTTTACTTGGCTCGCGGGCGTGCCAAGCTGTATGCCACATTACCTAACGGCAGGGTGTCATTGATTGACTTCTTCGGTGCCCCTTGTTTTATTGGTGAGATTGAGTTAGTTGACGCCAACCATGAACCTCGTGCCGTTCAGGCCATAGAAGAATGCTGGTGTTTGGTGCTGCCCATGAAACAATATCGTCCGCTACTACTAAATGATGCCATTTTTCTGCGTCAGCTTTGCGTCTCGTTAAGTCGCAAAAATTACCGTAATATTGTCTCGCTGACCCAGAATCAATCATTTCCTTTGGTTAACCATCTGGCCGCATTTATTTTATTGACGCAGCATGACGATCTGTATCAAGAAAAACATACGCAGGCAGCAGAATATATGGGTGTAACCTATCGCCATTTATTATATGTCATTGCACAATTTACGCGCGAAGGCCTGTTATTAAAACAAAAGAATGGTTATACAATTAATGATAAAAAGAAAATGATCGAACTGGCGCTTGAGATGGATCCAGAGAATAATTTTACTGATATCATTCATTAATAAAAGCGCGCCAGTTTTTGCTGACGCGCTTTTATTTTATACCAGTCCGATAAAGAAACCCGCTATGGTGGCGCTCA
>NZ_SZXD01000052.1:0-50439 GCF_005281115.1 Citrobacter sp. wls710 | reverse complement strand
AAAAGGCGCCCTAAAGGCGCCTTTTTGCTATCTGCGATATGGAAGATTTGCCTGATGCGTTTCGCTTATCAGGCCTACGGGTGCCAAATGTAGGCCGGATAAGACGCCAGTCGCCATCCGGCACTCATCACACGCAATTATTGTGACTTTTCTGCGCTAATCCGCTATCTTGTTTAGCATATAAAACAAATCGAACCGAATATGGCGTGCGTCACGCTTTTAATCGGTTATTTCGTTAAGCTAGTAAAACGAGAAAGCAAGATGAGCGTGATGTTTGATCCTGAAGCAGCAATTTATCCGTTCCCGCCGAAGCCAGCACCGCTGAGTGCGGACGAAAAACAATTTTACCGTAAAAAAATCAAGCGCCTGCTGAAAGAGCGTGATGCCGTTATGGTCGCGCACTATTACACCGATCCTGAAATCCAACAGTTGGCCGAAGAGACCGGCGGCTGTATTTCTGATTCTCTGGAGATGGCGCGGTTCGGCTCAAAACATCCCGCTTCTACGCTGTTGGTTGCGGGCGTGAGATTTATGGGAGAAACCGCCAAAATTCTCAGCCCGGAAAAGACCATCCTGATGCCGACCCTGCAGGCGGAATGTTCATTAGATCTGGGTTGTCCAATTGATGCGTTCAGCGCATTTTGCGACGCGCATCCGGATCGCACCGTGGTGGTTTACGCCAATACCTCAGCGGCAGTTAAAGCGCGTGCCGACTGGGTTGTGACCTCCAGTATTGCGGTTGAACTTATTGAGCATCTTGATAGTTTAGGTGAAAAAATCATCTGGGCCCCGGACAGACATCTGGGCAACTACGTGCAAAAACAGACCGGCGCAGATGTGCTCTGTTGGCAGGGGGCCTGTATTGTCCACGATGAATTCAAAACCCAGGCATTAACGCGTATGAAGGGGCTTTACCCCGATGCCGCCGTGCTGGTGCACCCGGAGTCACCTCAGTCCATCGTTGATATGGCCGATGCGGTCGGGTCAACCAGCCAGTTAATCAACGCAGCAAAATCGTTACCGCACCAGCAACTGATAGTGGCGACAGACCGGGGTATTTTTTACAAAATGCAGCAAGCTGTTCCCGATAAAGAGTTGCTTGAAGCGCCAACGGCTGGCGAAGGGGCAACCTGTCGCAGTTGTGCGCATTGTCCGTGGATGGCGATGAACGGCCTCAAGGCGATTGCTGAGGGGCTGGAGCAGGGGGGAGCGGCTCACGAGATACATGTAGATGCAGCGTTGCGAGAAGGTGCATTGCTGCCGTTAAACCGCATGTTGGAATTTGCGGCTACACTTCGGGCTTAAGTAATTTATTTGCTCTGGGGGAAAAGATGGACTTTTTTAGCACGCAGAACATTCTGGTACATATTCCGATCGGTGCGGGCGGTTACGATCTGTCGTGGATCGAAGCCGTGGGGACGATCGCCGGCTTATTGTGTATTGGCCTTGCGAGCCTTGAGAAAATCAGTAATTACTTCTTCGGACTGATAAACGTCACGCTGTTTGCGATTATTTTCTTTCAGATCCAGCTCTATGCTAGCCTGTTGCTGCAGGTTTTCTTTTTTGCCGCGAATATCTACGGCTGGTATGCCTGGTCCCGGCAAACCAACCAGCATGAGGCAGAGTTGAAAATACGCTGGTTGCCGTTACCGAAAGCGATCGGTTGGCTGGCTGCTTGCGTGGTGGCGATTGGCCTGATGTCGGTCTATATCGATCCGGTGTTTGCATTTTTGACACGTATTGCCGTGAACATTATGCAGGGGCTGGGATTACAGGTAGCTGCTCCTGAGTTGCAACCCGATGCATTCCCGTTCTGGGATTCCTGCATGATGGTGTTGTCGATTGTGGCGATGATCCTGATGACGCGCAAATACGTTGAAAACTGGCTGTTGTGGGTGATCATTAACGTCATTAGCGTAGTGATCTTTGCTCTGCAAGGCGTATATGCCATGTCACTGGAATATATGATCCTGACGGTTATCGCCCTGAACGGAAGCAGGATGTGGATTAACAGCGCGCGTGAACGTGGTTCCCACGCGCTGTCCCATTAATGGTGATGATGTGCATGGCCGGACACGCCCTGATACAGGTGGCAGTCCGGCCCATTGCATGGCTGATATTCCATCTGGATCGTGGCGTGTTCAATTTGGTAGTGATGAATCAGGAAATGTTGAATACGCTCCAGCAGGGCGTCGTGATCGTGCGGCGGGACTACCTGCACATGCAGCGTCATGACCGGTTTTTCACCTACCATCCAGACGTGTACATGATGCACATTGCGAACTTCGGGGATATCCCGGCTGAGATGGCGCTGCAATGCGGCAATATCCAATGTAAGCGGAGCGCCTTCCAGTAATTCATTTACGCTATCTTTTAACAACCGCCAGGCGCTACGCAGTACCAACACGGAAACCAGAATCGAGAGAATCGGGTCCGCTGGTGTCCAGCCTGTCCAGATGATAATCAGCGCAGCGATGATTGCCCCAACCGAGCCGAGCAAATCGCCCAT
This sequence comes from Citrobacter sp. wls710, assembly GCF_005281115.1. Lineage (NCBI taxonomy): Bacteria > Pseudomonadati > Pseudomonadota > Gammaproteobacteria > Enterobacterales > Enterobacteriaceae > Citrobacter > Citrobacter sp. wls710. The sequence continues at coordinate 47,930 of NZ_SZXD01000052.1, read as the reverse complement.
TACGTGTAGTGCTGCGGCGCGGACGTTAAGGTTTTTCTCTTCACTGCCGCGATGTAAAACCCAAAAAGCGAGCACGTTCGCCAGTAAGCCCGCGACAGCAATGATCATCATCATGCCGCCCGCTACGGGACGTGGCGTATGAAAGCGCTCAATCGCCTCCCAGACGATTAAAATGGTGATCACAACCAATGCGATAGCGTTAACAAACGCGGCTAATGTTGTGAGTCTCAACCAGCCGAAAGTGTGCCGTATAGTGGGCGGGCGTCTGGAAAACTGGACCGCCAACAGCGCAAATAGAAGCGCGGCGGCATCTGTGAGCATATGTCCGGCATCGGCCAGTAATGCCAGCGAGCCTGAAAGTACCCCACCCACCACTTCAACCAGCATAAATCCGGCTGTGATGCAGAATGCGAAAAGCAGTCTGCGGGCATTATTGTCCTTAGGTTGCTCAGGAGAAGTATGAGTATGTGAGTGCGCCATTATGCCATCCCTTTGTTATTCTCACCTTTACTGTATGTCATGATACCGTTTTTAGGGTGATAAAATTAAAAAGGAGAGCTATTGCTCTCCCGTTATTAGCTTTATTTTCAGCGCTACTGGGTAGTACCGTCAGTTTTGGTGTCGGCATCATTATTGATGCCGTTTCCGGTCTCAACCTTCTTATTTACATCCGGGCAGTGTCCGTCCTTACACATGGTGTTTTTATGCACCTCGTCTTTGGTCATTCCTTCATGGTTCATTGATGAACCGTCCGGATGCAGCATTGTGCCACCCGAATTCACATTGTTGTTATCGACATTATTCGGCGCAACGTTTTCGCGTGCGTCTGGCGCGACTTGACCGGCATCTGCCGCGGAATTTGCCTGGCCGTTATTCGACTGCGTGCTGGTGTCAGCTGCCAGTGCCGCGCCGCTGGCGAGGCTGAGTGTGGCTGTCAAAAAGAGTGAAGTCAGCTTTGTCATATGCATATTATGCTCCTGTTATGATAGAGATGTCGGATAACGTCTTCCAACAGTGCATGTGCCAATACATCAGCAGGATGTGGTTAAAAGTTTTGCTATAGAAATTATAACCAGCATAGAATCTTGAAATATATGAAAATTTAAGCTGTTGCAGTTATAAATTGTAGTCTTGATCTCTTTTTTCGCTACTTTATTGCGTTTTTTTGGCCTATTCCAGGATTAATCCGTCCAAAGTGTAAAACCCCGTTTACACTTTATGACTGAAGATATAGATTGGAGGGATTGCATTCATTTATATAAGTATGGCAACGCTGGAATAATCATGAATTATCAGAACGACGATTTACGCATTAAAGAGATCAACGAATTATTACCCCCGGTCGCACTGCTGGAAAAATTCCCCGCTACTGAAAATGCCGCCAATACGGTGGCGCATGCCCGTAAGGCGATTCATAAAATTCTCAAAGGCAGTGACGATCGTCTGCTGGTGGTGATTGGGCCGTGTTCTATTCATGATCCGGCAGCGGCTAAAGAGTATGCCGCTCGCTTGTTGGCGCTACGTGAAGAGTTAAAAGGCGAACTTGAAATCGTCATGCGCGTCTATTTTGAAAAACCGCGTACTACCGTAGGCTGGAAAGGACTTATCAACGATCCGCACATGGATAACAGCTTCCAGATCAACGACGGTCTGCGCATTGCCCGTAAACTGCTGCTGGATATCAACGACAGTGGTTTGCCGGCAGCAGGCGAGTTCCTGGATATGATCACCCCGCAATATCTTGCCGATCTTATGAGCTGGGGCGCAATTGGCGCACGTACCACAGAATCTCAGGTACACCGTGAGTTGGCGTCAGGTTTGTCCTGCCCGGTTGGTTTTAAAAACGGTACTGATGGCACCATCAAAGTCGCCATTGATGCAATCAATGCTGCCGGGGCGCCGCATTGCTTCCTGTCTGTCACCAAATGGGGTCATTCGGCGATTGTGAATACCAGCGGTAATGGCGATTGCCATATCATTCTGCGCGGCGGCAAAGAGCCGAACTACAGCGCTCAGCACGTTGCCGACGTGAAAGACGGTCTGGTCAAAGCGGGGCTTTCTCCGCAGGTGATGATCGACTTTAGCCATGCCAACTCCAGCAAGCAGTTCAAAAAGCAGATGGATGTTGCGAAAGACGTTTGCGGGCAGGTTGCCGGTGGTGAAAAAGCAATTATTGGTGTGATGATTGAAAGCCATCTGGTTGAAGGTAATCAGAACCCGGATAGTGGTGAACCACTGACCTACGGCAAGAGCATCACCGACGCCTGCATTGGTTGGGAAGATACCGATGCGGTGTTACGCCAGTTGGCGGAAGCGGTAAAAGCGCGCCGCGGGTAAAAAACTCATCCGGGTTATCCCCGGTAAGCCGGATAAGGCAACGCCGCCATCCGGCAATAAAAAAAGCGTGGAGCATTCCACGCTTTTTTCGTTTGACCCGGGATGAAAATTACTTCGCTTTACCCTGGTTAGCAACGGCTGCGGCTTTTGCCGCGATCTCGTCAGCGTTGCCCAGATAGTAGTGTTTGATCGGCTTAAAGTTTTCGTCGAACTCATACACCAGCGGTACACCGGTCGGGATGTTCAATTCGAGGATTTCATCTTCGCCCATGTTATCCAGGTATTTCACCAGTGCACGCAGGGAGTTGCCGTGAGCGGCTATAATCACGCGCTCACCGCTTTTCATACGTGGCAGAATGGTTTCATTCCAGTAAGGAATCACACGATCGATGGTCAGCGCCAGGCTTTCGGTGACCGGCAGTTCTTTGTCAGTCAGTTTGGCATAACGCGGATCGTGACCCGGATAACGCTCGTCATCTTTGGTCAGTTCCGGTGGGGTAACCGCAAAGCCGCGACGCCATTGCTTAACCTGCTCATCACCGTATTTTTCAGCGGTTTCTGCTTTGTTCAGACCCTGTAGCGCGCCGTAATGACGCTCGTTCAGTTTCCAGGATTTCTCAACCGGCAGCCAGGCCTGATCCAGTTCATCCAGGACATTCCATAGGGTATGGATGGCACGTTTCAGCACAGAAGTATAGGCAAAATCGAAGCTATAGCCTTCCTCTTTCAGCAGTTTGCCTGCCGCTTTTGCTTCGCCTACGCCTTTCTCGGATAGATCAACGTCATACCAACCGGTAAAACGGTTTTCCTTGTTCCACTGACTTTCACCGTGACGTACCAGAACCAGCTTAGTTACAGCCATACACTCACTCCTATCAATCATATTTAATGATAATAATTCTCATTATATTGCCGTAATGAGTCAGCGGCAATGCTTACGCATAACCATAGCGAAAATAGCGCCATAGTGTAAGGTTCTTGTGAACTCAAGGTTGCGATTTTGTCTTTGGGTGGTGGGCTTTTGAGCGGATTTGCTGTGGGAAACAAACAACAGGCCCGATAAATTTACGCTATCGGGCCTGTCAGGATGAACTGTCAGGCAGGAATAAACTGATATTCTGTCACGCTGGCATACTCTTCACCCGGGCGCAGGAAACAGTCCGGCTGTGGCCATTCCGGATGGTTAGGGCTGTCCGGCAGAAACTCACTTTCCAGCGCCAGACCTTGCCAGTCTTCGTAGGCCTCCGGCCCACGTGAAGGCGTACCGCCAAGGAAGTTCCCGGAGTAAAACTGCAATGCCGGAGCGGAGGTGTAAACCACCATCTGCAGTTTTTCATCCTGAGACCAAACCTGAGCCGCCGGAGTACGCGCATTGCCTTGTGCCTGGAGCAGGAAGGCGTGATCGTAACCTTTTACTTTGCGCTGATCGTCATCGGCCAGAAATTCGCTGGCGATGATTTTCGGGGAACGGAAATCAAAAGTGCTTCCGGCGACGGATTTCAGCCCGTCATGCGGGATGCCCATTTCGTCTACGGGTAAATACTCGTCCGCCAGAATTTGCAGCTTGTGCTGGCGCACATCCGTTTTGTCTCCGTCGAGATTAAAATAGACATGATTCGTCAGATTTACCGGGCAGGGCTTATCAACCGTGGCACGGTAGGTTATCGAAATCCGATTATCGTCAGTCAGGCGATACTGCGCGGTGGCGCAAAGATTACCAGGGAAACCCTGGTCGCCATCGTCAGACGTTAAGGCAAACAGCACCTGACGGTCATTCTGATTTACTATCTGCCAGCGACGTTTGTCGAAACCGTTCGGTCCGCCGTGCAGTTGGTTATCACCTTGGCTTGGCAGCAATTCAATGGTTTCGCCGTCAAAGGTATAGCGGCTGTTGGCGATACGGTTAGCATAGCGGCCAATGGAAGCCCCCAGAAACGCAGCCTGTTCCGGGTATTGCTCCGGACTGGCGCAACCGAGCAGGGCTTCGCGCACGCTACCATCGCTAAGTGGAATACGCGCAGAGAGCAGCGTTGCGCCCCAGTCCATGAGCGTGACCACCATCCCTGCGTCGTTACGCAGGGTAAGCAGGCGGAACGGCTGACCGTCGGGCGCCATTACGGGAATTTCGTTTAACATTGTCCGGCTCCTTGTGAAGGTTTACAGACGTAAAATGTTTCTTTAATACCGGTTTTGGCTTCGTACTGTTCGGCGACAGCCTGCTGCACGGCAGGCACCAGATCTTGCGGGATTAGCGCCACAATACAGCCCCCGAAGCCGCCGCCAGTCATGCGCACACCACCTTTATCGCCGATGGTTGCTTTGACAATCTCAACCAGCGTATCAATTTGCGGCACGGTAATTTCAAAGTCATCGCGCATTGAAGCGTGAGATTCTGCCATCAGTTGACCCATGCGTAGCAGGTCGCCTTTTTCCAGCGCCTGCGCGGCTTCAACGGTACGCGCATTTTCCGTGATCACGTGACGAACGCGTTTGGCGACAATCGGATCCAGTTCGTGAGCAACTGCGCTAAAGGTTTCAAAGCTGACATCACGCAGGGCAGGTTGCTGGAAGAAACGCGCCCCGGTTTCACACTGTTCGCGACGGGTGTTGTACTCGCTACCCACCAACGTACGTTTAAAATTGCTGTTGATGATTACCACCGCAACGCCTTCAGGCATGGAAACGGCTTTGGTCCCCAGCGTACGGCAGTCGATCAGTAGCGCATGATCTTTCTTGCCAAGCGCGGAGATCAACTGATCCATAATGCCGCAGTTACAGCCGACAAACTGGTTTTCAGCTTCCTGGCCGTTCAGGGCAATCTGCGCCCCGTCGAGCGGCAGATGATAAAGCTGCTGGAACACGGTGCCTACTGCCACTTCCAGCGAAGCCGAAGAGCTTAAGCCTGCGCCCTGAGGCACATTACCGCTGATCACCAGATCCGCGCCGCCAAACGCATCGTTGCGTTTTTGCAGATGCTTCACCACGCCACGCACGTAGTTTGACCACTGCTGGCTGTCATGAGCGATTATTGGCGCGTCCAGAGAGAACTCGTCCATTTGATTATCGTAGTCAGCCGCGATAACGCGAACTTTTCTGTCATCGCGTGTCGCACAGCTAATCACGGTTTGATAGTCGATAGCGCAGGGCAGAACGAATCCGTCGTTATAATCGGTATGTTCGCCAATCAGGTTTACACGGCCCGGTGCCTGAATAGTATGGGTGGCAGGGTAGCCAAATGTTTCAGCAAACAGAGATTGTGTTTTTTCTTTCAGACTCATTATTTAAACTCCGGATTCGCGAAAATGGATGTCGCTGACCGCACGCAGTCGTTCAGCCGCTTGTTCTGCCGTCAGGTCGCGCTGGGTCTCCGCCAGCATTTCGTAACCGACCATAAATTTGCGCACGGTTGCCGAACGCAGCAGCGGCGGATAAAAGTGCGCGTGCAACTGCCAGTGTTGGTTTTCTTCACCGTTAAACGGCGCGCCGTGCCAGCCCATGGAGTAGGGGAATGAGCACTGGAACAGATTGTCGTAACGACTGGTCAGTTTTTTCAACGCCAGCGCCAGATCAGCGCGCTGTTCGTCGGTCAAATCGGTGATACGCAGAACATGCGCTTTCGGCAGCAGCAGCGTTTCGAACGGCCATGCCGCCCAGTAGGGCACGACTGCCAGCCAATGCTCAGTTTCAACGACCGTCCGACTACCGTCCGCCAGTTCACGCTGGACGTAATCAAGGAGCATCGGCGCGCCCTGTTCGGCGAAGTACGCTTTTTGCAGGCGATCTTCACGTTCGGCTTCGTTGGGCAGAAAGCTATTGGCCCAAATCTGTCCGTGAGGATGGGGGTTCGAACACCCCATTGCCGCGCCTTTATTCTCAAAGACCTGCACCCAGGGATAGGTTTTGCCTAAATCTGCCGTCTGTTCCTGCCACGTTTTCACGATTTCTGTTAGCGCAGGCACGCTGAGTTCCGGCAGCGTTTTGCTGTGATCGGGCGAAAAGCAAATCACGCGGCTGGTACCGCGCGCGCTCTGACAGCGCATTAACGGATCGTGGCTGTCCGGCGCGTCCGGGGTATCGGACATCAGCGCGGCAAAGTCGTTGGTAAAAACATAGGTCCCGGTGTAATCCGGGTTTTTATCGCCGGTAACGCGTGTATTGCCTGCACACAGGAAGCAGTCCGGGTCATGTGCGGGTAGAACCTGCTTAGATGGTGTTTCCTGCGCCCCTTGCCAGGGGCGTTTTGCACGATGCGGTGAGACGAGGATCCACTGCCCGGTGAGCGGGTTAAAACGGCGGTGTGGATGATCGACAGGATTGAATTGCGTCATGATTGATCCTTAATCCGTATATCCCTGCGGATGGCGTGACTGCCAGTGCCAGGTGTCTTGTGCCATTTCATCCAGGGTGCGAGTTACGCGCCAGTTGAGTTCGCGATCGGCTTTGCTGGCATCTGCCCAGTAGGCCGGAAGATCGCCATCACGACGCGGGGCGAAATGGTAATTCACCGGTTTACCGCAGGCTTTACTGAAGGCGTTGACCACATCCAGCACGCTGCTGCCGATGCCCGCCCCGAGGTTGTAAATATGCACGCCCTGTTTGCCCGCCAGTTTTTCCATCGCGGCGACGTGGCCATCTGCGAGATCCATGACGTGGATATAGTCGCGAACGCCGGTGCCATCTTTGGTAGGGTAGTCGTTGCCAAATATGGCAAGGGACTCGCGGCGACCAACGGCAACCTGTGCGATGTAAGGCATCAGGTTGTTAGGAATACCTTGCGGGTCTTCACCCATATCACCTGATGGATGCGCGCCAACCGGGTTGAAGTAGCGCAGTAAGGCGATACTCCAGTCGGGCTGTGCTTTTTGCAGATCGGTCAGGATCTGTTCAACCATCAGCTTACTTTTGCCATACGGGCTTTGTGGTGTGCCGGTGGGGAAGCTTTCAACGTAAGGAATTTGCGGTTGATCGCCATAGACGGTCGCGGAGGAGCTGAAAATGAGGTTTTTCACGTTAGCTGCGCGCATGGCATTTACCAGACGCAGCGTCCCGTTGACGTTGTTGTCATAGTATTCCAGCGGCTTGGCAACGGACTCGCCAACGGCTTTTAACCCGGCAAAATGGATGACGGTGTCAATGGCATGATCGTGCAGAATTTCGGTTATCAGCGCTTCGTTACGGATGTCTCCTTCCACAAAGGTCGGATGCTTGCCGCCTAAACGCTCAATGACGGGCAGAACGCTGCGCTTGCTGTTGCAGAGGTTATCCAGGATCACTACCTCGTGACCGTTTTTCAGCAACTGCACGCAAGTGTGGCTTCCTATGTAACCGCTACCACCTGTAACCAATACTCTCATAATTCGCTCCGTTAAGCCTATGGTATGCAATAAACATAGCATAACAAAGATGCGAAAAGTGTGACATGGAATAAATTAGTGGAATCGTTTACACAGAGACATTTTCACTCGTTTGCGTGAGTTGTTTTATTTTAAATCATTAGGTTAAGTTGTTATCTCGGAGTTTATCTGAAAAAAATGCAGAAAAAAGGGCGTGTTAAGCGCCCTCAAATGAAAATTAACGCAGAGAGGTTTGTCGATAGGCGTAGATTTCGCCCTCGGGCACAAACTCCAGTCGATGGGTAATGCAGGCTGGGGCGTCTTCAGCGTGGTGGGAGACAAACAGCAGTTGGGTTTCGCCTTCACCGATCAGTACATCCACAAACCGACGAATCAGTTGGCGATTGAGCGGGTCCAGGCCTTGCAAAGGCTCGTCGAGGATTAACAGAGTAGGGTGTTTAACCAGCGCACGCACAATCAACGCCAGCCGTTGCTGCCCCCAGGAAAGACTGTGGAACGGCGCATCCGCGGTCCGTTTATCCATGCCCAGAATATCCAACCACTGTTGGACCAGTTTATGCTGTCTGTCAGAGACGGCCTGATAGATGCCGATTGAGTCAAAGTAGCCGGAGAGAATAACATTGCGTACCGTCGTACTGACCCGGTAATCCAGATGCAGACTACTGCTGACGTAGCCGATGTGTTTTTTAATATCCCAGATAGTTTCACCGCTACCCCGGCGGCGGCCAAACAGTGTTAAATCGTTGCTGTAGCCCTGGGGGTGATCGCCGGTGATTAAACTCAGTAGGGTTGATTTTCCCGCACCGTTGGGGCCGACGATTTGCCAGTGTTCTCCTGGATTTACCTGCCAGCTCAGATGATGCAGGATAGGGCGATCGTTATACGAGACGGTGCCATCGTTGAGCACAATCCGCGGCGCGTTATCGGACAGCGTGCGACGGACCGAAGGCTCATCCGGCTCGGGTAACTGAATACCTTCCAGGCGTTCACTATGGGCGAGTTGGGCGATTAATGCCTGTTGCAGAAGGTCTGCTTTTGCACCGGTTTCAGTCAACGTGCAATCGGCAAGAACGCCGGCAAACTGCACGAACTCGGGGATCTCATCAAAGCGGTTAAGCACCAGTACCAGCGTAAAACCAGCCTGATGCAGTTCAGCGAGCAGTTCTGCTAACTGGCGACGGGACGCCACGTCCAGCCCGTCAAAAGGCTCATCAAGGATCAGTAAATCCGGGGCAGACATTAACGCCTGGCAGAGCAGGGTCTTACGTGTTTCACCAGTGGAAAGGTATTTGAAACGCCTGTTGAGCAGGGCAGAAATACCAAATTGCTGCGCCAGCGCAGCGCAACGCATGGGATCGTTGACCTCATCCTGAATGATTTCAGCGGTGGTGCGCCCGGTGTCATCTTCACCGGGGCTGAGAAGATCGGTGTTGTTTCGCTGCCACTCGTCACTGACCAGCTTTTGTAGCTGCTCAAAGGAAAGTCGGGTAATACGCGTGAACTGACAGTGCCGCTCGCCTTTCAGTAGCGGCAATTCTCCTGCCAGCGCGCGGGCCAGGGCGGATTTCCCACTACCGTTAGAGCCAACAAACGCCCAGCTATCACCTGCGTTTAACGTTAAGGCCTCTAACTGGAGCGTTTTTGTGTCGCTAAGACGAAACGTGCCTTGCGAAATTTGCAATGATGACATTTTGTATCCCATTATTTGCAGCAATGAATAACAGGGATACGTGTTCTTCAGGCTGATGTCAATCAACTCAGCACAGCGTCGCAATAATCACTTTGTCTGCATTAAAATATGCTGTTGCGTTAGCACCTTCAGCTAAAGCGTGAGTCTGTTCTACTGGCAACGTCGCACACAGCGTCTGGCCGTCTGGCAACGTCATTAACACCTCACATTGTTCTGCGCCACGTTCGATATGACTAATCATTCCATGCAACTGATTATCGGCTGCCTGTGCAATGGCGTCGTCCTGAGTGATTCCCACCCACGGCGCTTTCAACAGAATTAATACTTCTTTACCTTCCTCAAGACCCAAACGCTCACCGCTTTGCGCAGTAATCGCCACCTTCAGGCGCGTTTCGCCATCAGCCAACAGGACGTCGACATGCTGCTGAACCTGATCGTGGTCGCGGGCGGTTATTGTGCCAAACCATTGGTTACGGGCGCTGGTTTGCAGTGAAAAGCGGGAAATGGCTGCCAGCAGACTATTGAGCGGCAGCGCATCGTCATCGCTCAACACATCAAACGCTTTTTGTTGAATTTGCGCGAGCAAATCATACAGTTGGATCAGACGCTGGCCATAACGCGTCAACACCGCGCCGCCGCCGCCTTTACCGCCGGTGGCGCGCTCAACCAGCGTCTGCTCACTGAGCTGGTTCATTTCGTTAATCGCATCCCAGGCGCTTTTATAACTGATACCCGCATCCTTCGCGCCCTGACTGATGGAGCCGGAAAGCGCAATGTGCTTAAGCAGAGAAATGCGACGGGGATCGGCAAACAGTTTTTGCTGAAGTTTCAGCGTAAGAAGGATTTCGGCCTGCATCACAAGCTCCTGGCAAAAAAGGGTATTGTGACGGAAAACCGCGTGCGCGCAAAGCCGACCGCACAAAAGGGGAGTGCTTTTCTGCGTTATGCGGTTAGAATACGTCTAAGGACTATATCTGGAGTTGACCATGTTATAGTTATTGAAAAGTCTGGTATTCGCCGTAATCATGGTACCTGTGGTGATGGCCATCATTCTGGGTCTGATTTACGGATTGGGTGAAGTGTTCAACATTTTTTCCGGTATCGGTCAGAAAGACCAGTCCAGACAGAATCATTGATTCCCCAAACGCCCGCTTAGTCGGGCGTTTATATTTTTGCCTTTCAGCTCGTTTTCTCTGACAACAGTTTCTCAAGATCCTGCTTCTCCTGCCGATATTTTCATGGTGTAACCTCTAATTGGTATTAATAACCGCTGGGAAAATCCTGACTTAACCGTTATATTTGCGCGTACATAACGAAACTCAAAGGAGCTACAGATGGCACGCACATGGTTACGCTTGTTTGCAGGGGCGACGCTTTCTCTTTCTGTCGCAGGACAAGCATTGGCGGATGAAGGGAAAATCACGGTATTCGCAGCGGCTTCGCTCACCAACGCGATGCAGGATATTGCTACGCAATATAAAAAAGAGAAGAACGTTGACGTCGTCTCCTCTTTTGCCTCTTCTTCTACGCTGGCGCGTCAGATTGAAGCAGGCGCGCCTGCTGACCTGTTTATTTCTGCCGATCAGAAATGGATGGATTATGCGGTAGACAAAAAATCGATTGATACCGCCACGCGAGCAACGCTGTTAGGCAACAGTCTGGTGGTGGTAGCGCCGAAAGCCAGCGCTCAGAAAGACTTTACTATCGACAGTAAAACCAACTGGACCCGTTTGCTGAATGGTGGACGCCTGGCTGTCGGCGATCCGGAACATGTTCCGGCGGGCATTTATGCCAAGGAAGCACTGCAAAAATTGGGCGCATGGGATACTCTGGCGCCGAAACTGGCACCTGCGGAAGACGTTCGCGGTGCGCTGGCGCTGGTAGAACGTAACGAAGCGCCGCTGGGGATCGTCTATGGTTCCGATGCTGTCGCCAGCAAAGGCGTCAAGGTTGTCGCGACCTTCCCGGAAGATTCACACAAAAAAGTGGAATACCCTATCGCGATTGTTGATGGGCACAAAAACGCAACGGTCAGCGCGTTCTATGATTACCTGAAAGGACCGCAGGCTGCTGAAATCTTTAAACGTTATGGATTTACGACCAAGTAATGATACTGACCGATCCTGAATGGCAGGCCGTCATACTGAGCCTGAAAGTTTCTTCCCTGGCCGTGCTGTTTAGTTTGCCGTTTGGGATCTTCTTTGCCTGGCTGCTTGTGCGATGCAAGTTCCCGGGCAAAGCGCTGCTCGACAGCGTTTTGCATTTGCCGTTGGTGCTGCCGCCGGTTGTGGTGGGGTATCTGCTGTTGATCGCCATGGGGCGGCGCGGATTTATCGGCGAGCGGCTGTATGACTGGTTTGGCATCACCTTTGCCTTTAGCTGGCGCGGTGCGGTGCTGGCTGCGGCGGTGATGTCTTTCCCTCTTATGGTACGGGCAATTCGTCTGGCGCTGGAAGGCGTCGACGCCAAGCTGGAGCAGGCGGCCCGAACGCTGGGAGCCGGGCGTTGGCGCGTATTCATGACGATTACCTTACCGCTGATGTTGCCCGGCATTATTGTCGGGACGGTGCTGGCGTTCGCGCGTTCCCTCGGGGAATTCGGCGCAACGATTACCTTTGTCTCCAATATTCCTGGCGAAACCCGCACCATCCCCTCGGCGATGTATACCCTGATCCAAACGCCTGGCGGTGAAAGCGCAGCGGCAAGGTTATGTATCATTTCTATTGTGTTGGCGCTGATTTCACTGCTGATTTCTGAATGGCTGGCGCGTATTAGCCGTGAGCGGACGGGGCGATAATCATGCTGGAACTTAACTTCTCCCAGACGCTGGGAACCCATTGCCTGACGCTCAATGAAACGCTGCCTGCCAGTGGGATTACCGCTATTTTTGGCGTATCCGGCGCTGGGAAAACGTCGCTGATCAACGCTATCAGCGGCCTGACGCAGCCGCAGTCCGGGCGTATTGTGCTTAACGGTCGGGTGTTAAACGATGTCGAAAACGGAATCTGCTTAACGCCTGAAAAGCGTCGGGTGGGCTATGTATTTCAGGATGCGCGTCTGTTTCCCCATTATAAGGTGCGCGGTAACCTGCGCTACGGTATGGCGAAAAGCATGGCCGGGCAGTTTGATAAGCTGGTGGCGTTGCTGGGCATTGAACCGCTGCTTGATCGCCTACCGGGAAGTCTTTCCGGCGGCGAAAAACAGCGCGTCGCTATTGGTCGGGCGCTGCTTACCGCGCCAGAGTTATTACTGCTTGATGAACCGTTAGCCTCGCTGGATATTCCGCGCAAACGCGAGCTGCTGCCTTATCTGCAACGTCTGGCGCGTGAAATTAATATTCCGATGCTGTATGTCAGCCACTCGCTTGATGAGATTTTGCACCTGGCAGACAAAGTGATGGTGCTGGAAAACGGGCAGGTCAAAGCATTTGGTTCGCTGGAGGACGTCTGGGGGAGTAGCGTAATGCACCCCTGGCTGCCGAAAGAACAGCAGAGCAGCATTCTGAAAGTCAGCGTGCTGGAGCATCATCCTCACTACGCGATGACCGCGCTGGCGCTGGGCGATCAGCATCTGTGGGTCAACAAGCTGGAGCAGCCGCTGCAATCCGTGCTGCGCATTCGCATTCAGGCGTCTGATGTTTCGCTGGTACTCCAGCCGCCGCAGCAGACCAGTATTCGTAACATACTGCGTGCGAAGGTCGCCCAGTGCTATGACGATAACGGCCAGGTGGAAGTGCAGCTTGAGGTAGGCGGGAAAACGCTGTGGGCGAGGATCAGCCCGTGGGCCAGGGATGAGCTTGGCATCAAACCTGGCCTGTGGCTGTACGCGCAAATTAAGAGCGTGTCGATCACCGCCTGATTACAGCAGGTGGGTGTAGATAAACTTCGCGATGCTGTCGGTGGTATTGTCACCAATCACGATGTTGGCGCGGGCTTTGACCGCGTCATCCGCATTGCCCATCGCCACGCCAGTGCCTGCGGCTTCCAGCATGCTGATATCGTTAAAGTTGTCGCCAAAGGCGATCACATTTTCCATTGACCCTCCCTGTGCTGCAATCCACTGGGTAAGGCGTCGCCCTTTGCTGTTACCTTTACGGGCAATATCGACCTGATCGTGCCAGGACCATTCACACTCCAGCCCCAGTTGTTGTTCAACGTCTATACCAAACTGCTGCAGTTTTGGAATATCTTCGTCGGTAAGGGCAAATTTCCACACGGCGTTGACATCATGCGCGGCCTGCGCCAGCGAAGGAACCTGGGTGAAGGTTGGGCGCTGTTCCGGCGGCAGCGTTTGCGCCCAGTTAGCGGTACGCACCACATGCCCGGTCGGACGCTCATACAGCATGGCCTCGTCAACATACATCAGTCCATGAATCTGATGTTCATCCAGCATTTCGATCAGCTGCAATGCCTGGTCAACCGGAAGAGGATCGGATTCCAGTACCTTTTTTGCATGATAATCATACAAGTAAGTGCCGTTGCAGCAAATTGCAGGTGTATCCAGCGCCAGCGCCTGATAAAAAGGATGAATAGCAACGTGATGGCGACCAGTGACAATGATAAGTTGGTAGCCTGCTTCTCTGGCGCGTGAGAGCGCTTCAAGAGAGGATGGCAACAAGGTTTTTTTCGGGGTCAGCAAGGTACCGTCTAAATCCAGGGCAATCACGCGTGCGGTCATAGGTTTTTCCAGATTAAGGTTGAGAATTGTGTCTGTTGGAATGGTACACCGAGACGGGAGCCGGACAAAATTCTGAGTCTTAATTAAGCATTCACCGTTAAAAGCGTCTACCTTAGGCGTGTGTCAGGCAATTGCAGCCACCTGCCAACAAGCAAAGGAGTATTCATGAAACAAACCGTTTATACCGCCAGTCCTGAGAGTCAGCAAATTCATGTCTGGAGCCTGAATCACGATGGTTCTTTGACGCTGACCCAGGTGGTTGATGTGCCGGGTCAGGTACAGCCGATGGTCGTCAGCCCGGATAAGCGCTATCTCTATGTCGGTGTGCGCCCGGAGTTTCGTGTTCTGGCATATCGTATTGCGCCTGATGACGGTGCGCTGACCTTCGTTGCGGAGTCTGCACTGCCGGGTAGCCCGACGCATATTTCTACCGATCATCAGGGGCGTTTTGTTTTTGTCGGCTCCTATAATGCGGGCAGTGTGAGTGTCACGCGTCTGGAAGATGGTCTGCCGGTGGAACTAGTAGATGCGGTTGAGGGTCTGGATGGTTGCCACTCGGCCAACATCTCTCCGGATAACCGTACTCTGTGGGTTCCGGCATTGAAACAGGATCGTATCTGTCTGTTTGACGTCAGCGATGATGGCCATCTGGTCGCGCAGGAGCCAGCAGAAGTGACCACCGTGGAAGGTGCGGGTCCGCGTCATATGGTGTTCCATCCGAATAAGCAATACGCCTATTGCGTGAATGAGCTGAACAGCTCTGTTGACGTCTGGGAGCTGAAAGATCCGCACGGCAAAATTGAGTGTGTGCAGACGCTGGATATGATGCCAACTGATTTCTCCGATACCCGATGGGCGGCAGATATTCATATTACACCGGATGGTCGTCACTTGTATGCCTGCGATCGTACCGCCAGTCTGATTACGGTGTTTAGCGTCTCAGAAGACGGAAGCGTGCTGACGAAAGAAGGCTTCCAGCCGACCGAAACGCAACCGCGCGGTTTTAATATCGACCACAGCGGTAAATACCTGATCGCCGCCGGGCAAAAATCTCATCACATCGCGGTGTACGAGATCGCTGGCGAACAAGGGTTGCTGACGGAGAAAGGTCGTTACGCGGTAGGCCAGGGCCCGATGTGGGTGGTGGTTAACGCGTACTAATATTGCGTCTAATGCCGGATGAGTATCCGGCACATTGCCCGGCAGAGCATGAGTCTGCCGGGTTTACATCAGAGAATGGCGATTACTGCTTAGGTTCAGCAATCACTTTGCTACCAATACCGCGGTTGTTGTACTCCCACATGCGGTTGAAGTTGGTGTCGTTCAGATTGCGCTGGATTTCGCCTTTATCATCTTCCGCACCGGTATTACCGGCAAATGGATGTTTTGAGATAACGCTGTCAGCCCACGGTTTCGCCATGTTAAAGCCTTCGTTAATCACGCTGTCGCGAATAACCACCTGTCCATTGGTGTTAGAATCAACATCCAACGAGCGGCCCAACTGCGCCACGCCATCACCACTTGCCGTGAAGCGGCTATTGATAGCCAGGAAACCGTAGTAGATGTTTGACAGGGTAGCCGGTGCAAACACGTACGCTTCCTGCTGGGTACGGGAGTTCACAACGCGGAAATCGGTGTTATCGAATACCACCGCGCCACGACCAGACACGATATCCACATCGCCTTCAATGTAGCTGTTCGTCACCAGCGTACGCGGCTGGCGATCGTTTTCCAGACGGTTTTGTACGCCGCTGTTGGTCACGAAGAAGGTATTCTGACGGCCCAGGATGTTGACCTTGTTGATCTGCACTTTATCGCCATCGGTACGCAGGGCGACGGCCGGATGGTTACCTGCATCAACGCTATCACCGAGGTTGTTTTCGATGGTCAGGTTCTGCAATTGCAGACCGTTATTTTGCGACCAAACGACCGCCGAACACATCACGCCAATATTCGTGCCGCGCTTGTTCTGGCAATTATCAAACATATACCACGCAGGTTTGCCCGGCATATATTTACCGCCCGGGTTCACCGTACGACGCCAGTCAGCGGTGCTCATATCACCGTCAATGGCCTGGCCAATTTTCACATCCAGCGGTTTTTCACCAGTACCATAAAGCGTCAGGCTACCCGTCGCTGCCGGAATATAGACCGTGCCCTGATACTCACCCGGCATGATCGCGATGTACTGACGTTTGTTGGTACGTTTGATGATTGCCGCATCAACCGCAGCCTGAATGCTGGTATGCGTCACGCCCTGGGTGCCTGCCGGGCCAACGACAAAGTCAGGCTGCGCGGGCAAAGTAATAGCAGAGGGGCTCCATGGCGCGGTATTTGGCGTCAGTGCGGAAAAATAGTGCGCGGCGACGAAATTTTTCGCTTCATTGGCCGACAGAATCGGGCGCGAAGCGGTGCCTGGCGCGGTCTGAGCGGAAGGAATTTGATCGGGCGGTGTAGAGCTACAGGCGGTCAGCGTCACGCCAAAAGCCATTGCCAGCGCCAGACGGGAAACTGATGATATGTTCACAGGTTGCTCCGGGCTTTGAAAGTTATCCATTGAAGCCTGCTTTTTTATACTAAGTTGAGCGAAACGGGAAGGTTAAAAGGTAAAAAGTTCTTTTTTATCGCCGTAATGCCCGGCGTGGAGAGACCTTATATCACAAATAGATAACAATTATGGTCCTTCAGGTTGACAACATCCGCAGAATCAAAAATAAATGTCTATACAACCTATGACAAGTGGTGAGTCAAATGCAGCAATTCTTCCCTGATGATGTTATCTGGCGCAATGTTCGCCTGGCGACCATGGATCCTGAACGTGATAACCCGTATGGGCTGGTGGATGGACATGCGTTGATCGTCCGCCAGGGTAAGATTCGCGCTATTGTGCCGGAGTCTTCGTTATACCTCACACATGACAATACCTTTGATATGCAGGGCCGGCTGGTTACCCCTGGCCTGATCGACTGCCATACGCACCTGATCTTTGGCGGGAATCGCGCAGGTGAATGGGAGCAGCGGCTTAACGGTGTTTCCTACCAGCAGATAAGCGCCCAGGGGGGCGGTATTAATGCCACCGTGTCGGCGACCCGCAGCGCCACTGATGAACAACTTCTTCATATAGCGCATCAGAGAATGGAGAGGTTAATCAAAGAAGGCGTTACGCTACTGGAAATAAAGTCTGGATATGGTCTGGATTTGCAGACAGAAGAGAAAATATTACGGGTCGTGGCAGCGCTGGCGGCGGAAAACACCGTCGAAATAAGCCCCACGCTGTTGGCCGCGCATGCTACCCCTGCGGAATACCGGGGCGATCCTGACGGCTATATTACGCTGGTATGCGAGACTATTTTGCCGCAGTTGTGGGAGCAAGGGCTATTCGAGACCGTCGATCTGTTTTGTGAAAGCGTCGGTTTTACGCTGGCGCAGAGTGAGCGGGTGTTCCAGGCCGCACAGGCGCTGGGCATCCCGGTCAAAGCGCATGTTGAACAACTGTCACTGCTCGGCGGCGCCCAACTGGTGAGCCGCTACCACGGTTTATCAGCCGACCATATTGAATATCTTGATGAAGCGGGCGTGGCGGCGATGAGCCAAAGCGGTACGGTTGGGGTGTTGTTGCCCGGCGCTTTCTATTTCCTCAAAGAGCAACAGCGTCCGCCGGTAGAGCTGTTACGGCAATATCAGGTGCCGATGGCGGTGGCGACTGACTTCAACCCTGGCACCAGTCCGTTTATCAGTCTGCACTGGGCGATGAACATGGCTTGCGTCCAGTTTGGCTTAACGCCGGAAGAAGCGTGGGCAGGCGTCACCCGTCATGCGGCCCGGGCGCTGGGACGTCATGCCACTCACGGTCAATTGAAGGCCGGGTTTGTGGCTGATTTTGTGGTGTGGGATGCCGAACTCCCGGTTGAGATCCTCTATGAGCCAGGGCGTAACCCGCTCTACCAACGTGTATTTAAAGGACAAGCTGCATGACTAACTGGCAACCTGCTTCTCCTGCACTATGGCAGGGGCGAGATGACCGCGCCGAGTCGCCGACTGCGCTGCGCCTGTTTCAGACGATTACGCTGAGTCCGGCGTTTTCCCCGGAAATGTACTCTGAGCAGATAGCACTGCTTGGTTTTGCCTGTGATGAAGGCGTTAAACGTAATCAGGGGCGTACGGGAGCCGCCGGAGCGCCAGACGCGCTACGTAAAGCGCTGGCGAATTTAGCCAGTCACGACGGGCATCAGCGGCTGGTGGATCTGGGCAATATTGTAGCGCAGGCCCCCGATCTTGAGGGCGCGCAGCAGGCGCTACGCAAGGCGGTACAGCGCTGTCAGCAGGAGAACATGCGTACCCTGGTGCTGGGGGGAGGGCACGAAACCGCGTTTGCGCATGGCGCTGGCGTGCTGGATGCGTTCCCGCAGGCAAAAGTGGGCATCATCAATCTCGACGCGCATCTCGATTTGCGTCATGCCGACCAGGCCACATCCGGTACGCCGTTTCGCCAGCTGGCGCACCTTTGCGATGAACAGCAGCGCGGATTTCACTATGCCTGCATCGGCGTCAGTCGGGCGGCAAATACCCAGGCGCTGTGGGATGAAGCGCAGCGGCTCGGTGTCACCGTGGTGGAAGATTTGCACTGTGATTCGGCACAGGCCCAGCTGGCGCAGTTTGCCTCTGGCGTGGATGTCATCTATCTGACTATCGACCTTGACGTGCTGCCGGTTTGGGAAATGCCCGCAGTGTCAGCGCCCGCTGCGCTGGGCGTACCGTTGGCGACGCTGTTGGGGCTGATTGAACCCCTTTGTCGTAGCGGTAAACTGCAGGCGGTGGATATGGTTGAATTTAATCCACGCTTTGACGATGATGGCAGAGCGGCACGCGTTGCGGCGCGATTAGGCTGGCAAATTGCGCACTGGTGGCACTGACATGCCTGAGGGCGTTACGCTTATCAGGTTCGGGTAATGTCTGTAAACTATACCCATTCACATTTCAGCTTAAGGAAGGCACACGCATGCTCCCATCCCGTTCTGCTCCGGCCCCTTTTTACGAAAAGGTAAAACAGGAGATCAGCGAAAAAATTGCCAGCGGCATCTGGCAAGCTCACGATCGTATCCCGTCTGAGGCAGAGCTGGTGGCACAGTATGGTTTTAGCCGAATGACCATCAATCGGGCACTGCGTGAGTTAACGGATGAGGGGTTGCTGGTACGTTTGCAGGGGGTGGGGACGTTTGTCGCCGAGCCAAAAGGTCAGTCTGCGCTGTTTGAAATTCGCAGCATTGCGGATGAAATCAACGCGCGTCAGCATCAGCACCGTTGTGAAGTTCTGACGCTGGAAAGAACCCAGGCAAATGCGCAGCAGGCTTTGGTGTTAAACGTTAAAGAAGGCACCCCCATTTTTCACTCCATCATGGTGCACTACGAGAACGATTTGCCGGTACAAATTGAAGATCGCTGTGTGAATGCGGAGATTGTGCCGGAGTATCTGGCGCAGGATTATAGCCAGACCACGCCGCACGCTTACCTGTCGCTGATCGCCCCTTTAACGGAAGGTGAGCACATTGTCGAAGCGGTACGCGCCACTGCTGAAGAGTGCGCGTTGCTGAATATCAAAGAACACGATCCCTGCTTGCTGATCCGTCGCAAAACCTGGTCCGCGTCATCCATTGTCTCTCATGCCCGTTTGCTGTTTCCGGGTTCCCGCTATCGCCTGCAAGGACGGTTTATGTCCTGATGTCGGGATACCAAAACCGTGATTGCTGACGCAATATAATAAAAATGTATCTTAATTGTTAAAATCACCCTTGCAGCAGCTTGTATAGACAAGTATATGTTACTTATCTATCCGACGTTCGTGAGGAGTTTTCTGTCATGTCCCATAGCAAATATCGTCAGCAGGATATTCGTGCCCCGCGTGGCACCACCTTAACGGCCAAAAGCTGGCTGACCGAAGCCCCGCTGCGCATGTTAATGAACAACCTGGATCCCGACGTGGCGGAAAATCCGCATGAGCTGGTGGTATACGGCGGGATTGGCCGCGCCGCGCGTGACTGGGAATGTTACGACGCCATCGTTAATGCGCTGACGCAACTGGAGAGCGATGAGACCCTGCTGGTCCAGTCGGGTAAACCGGTCGGTGTGTTCAAAACCCATGACAACGCCCCGCGTGTACTGATTGCTAACTCTAACCTGGTTCCGCACTGGGCAACCTGGGAACACTTCAACGAGCTGGATGCTAAAGGACTGGCGATGTACGGTCAGATGACCGCCGGGAGCTGGATCTACATTGGTAGTCAGGGCATCGTGCAGGGGACGTATGAAACCTTTGTTGAGGCCGGGCGTCAGCATTATCAGGGTAACCTGAGCGGACGCTGGGTGCTAACCGCCGGGCTGGGCGGGATGGGCGGGGCGCAGCCGTTAGCCGCGACGCTGGCGGGCGCATGCTCGCTGAACATTGAATGTCAGCAAAGCCGCATTGATTTTCGTCTGCGTACCCGATACGTGGACGAGCAGGCGACATCGCTGGACGATGCGCTGGCGCGTATCGATAAGTACACCCGTGAGGGTAAAGCGGTTTCCATTGCGCTGTGCGCGAACGCCGCCGACGTTGTGCCGGAGCTGGTGAAACGTGGTGTGCGCCCGGATATGGTGACCGACCAGACCAGCGCCCACGATCCGCTGCATGGTTATCTGCCGTCCGGCTGGAGCTGGGAAGAGTATCAGGCGAAAGCGGTGTCCGATCCGCAGGGTACAGTGCAGGCGGCGAAACGCTCAATGGCAACGCATGTTGAAGCGATGCTGGCATTTAGCAAAATGGGCGTACCGACGTTTGATTACGGCAATAACATTCGCCAGATGGCCAAAGAGATGGGCGTGGAAAATGCCTTTGATTTCCCCGGCTTTGTGCCAGCGTATATTCGACCGCTGTTCTGTCGTGGCATTGGCCCGTTCCGCTGGGTGGCGCTTTCCGGCGATCCGCAGGATATTTATAAAACCGATGCCAAAGTGAAAGAGATCGTGGCTGACGATAAGCATCTACATCACTGGCTGGATATGGCGCGTGAGCGGATTAACTTCCAGGGCTTACCGGCGCGTATCTGCTGGGTCGGCCTGGAATGGCGCCAAAAGCTGGGGCTGGCGTTTAATGAAATGGTGCGCAGGGGGGAAGTGTCCGCGCCAATTGTTATTGGCCGTGACCATCTGGACTCCGGCTCCGTTGCCAGTCCGAACCGCGAAACCGAAGCCATGCGCGACGGGTCAGACGCCGTATCCGACTGGCCGCTGCTGAATGCGTTGCTGAACACCGCCAGCGGTGCGACGTGGGTGTCATTGCACCACGGTGGCGGAGTGGGAATGGGTTTCTCCCAGCATGCCGGGATGGTCATTGTTTGTGATGGCACTGATGAAGCCGCTGCGCGTATTGCCCGGGTATTGCATAACGATCCGGCCACCGGGGTGATGCGCCACGCTGACGCCGGGTATGATATTGCGGTGGAATGTGCTGTCGAAGAAGGATTGAATTTGCCGATGGTTGCTGCGACGCAGGGGAAACGCTGAGATGAATACCATGACATTAACGCCGGGCCAACTGACTTTTGCACAGCTCCGCGACATCTGGCAGCAACCGGTCCAACTAAGCCTTGATGCCAGCGCGATTGACGCCATTAACGCAAGCGTCGCCTGCGTCAATAACATTGTCGCTGAAGGCCGTACAGCATACGGTATTAATACCGGTTTTGGCCTGCTGGCCCAGACCCGTATCGCCACAGAAGATTTGCAGAATCTGCAGCGCTCGTTGGTGCTTTCCCATGCGGCTGGCGTCGGCGAGGCGCTGGACGACGCGATGGTACGCCTGATTATGGTGCTGAAAATCAACAGCCTGGCGCGTGGTTTTTCCGGCATTCGCTTGAGCGTGATTGAGGCGCTAATTGCGCTGGTAAATGCCGAGGTGTATCCGCTGATCCCGGCGAAAGGCTCAGTGGGGGCATCGGGTGACCTGGCGCCGTTGGCGCATATGTCTCTGACGCTGCTGGGTGAAGGGAAGGCGCGCTGGCAGGGGGAATGGCTCCCGGCGACCGAAGCGCTGAAAAAGGCCGGGCTGGAGCCGATAACGCTGGAAGCAAAAGAAGGGCTGGCACTGCTCAACGGCACCCAGGCGTCCACCGCCTTTGCGCTGCGCGGGTTATTTGAAGCTCAGGAGCTGTTCGCATCTGCGACGGTGTGCGGGGCGTTAACCACCGAAGCTGTGCTCGGTTCCCGCCGCCCGTTTGATGCCCGCATTCATGCGGCGCGAGGACAGCGTGGACAGATTGACGCCGCAGCACTTTATCGCCATGTGTTGACCGACACCAGCGCGCTTTCGCAGTCGCATCATAACTGTGAAAAAGTGCAGGATCCGTATTCTCTGCGCTGTCAGCCGCAGGTGATGGGGGCGTGTCTGACGCAAATGCGCCAGGTATTGGATGTCCTGCTGGTGGAAGCTAACGCGGTTTCCGACAACCCGCTGGTATTTGCCGAAGAGGGCGATGTGATTTCAGGCGGCAACTTCCATGCCGAACCGGTGGCGATGGCGGCAGATAACCTGGCGCTGGCGATTGCGGAAATCGGGTCGTTATCGGAGCGACGCATTGCGCTGATGATGGATAAACACATGTCGCAGTTGCCGCCGTTCCTGGTGAAAAACGGCGGAGTTAACTCCGGCTTTATGATTGCTCAGGTGACGGCTGCCGCGCTGGCGAGCGAGAACAAAGCGCTGGCGCATCCGCACAGTGTGGACAGCTTGCCGACCTCCGCCAACCAGGAAGATCACGTATCTATGGCGCCTGCGGCGGGTCGCAGATTGTGGGAGATGGCGGCGAATACGCGCGGCGTGATTGCCGTGGAGTGGCTGGCGGCGTGTCAGGGGATCGACCTGCGCGAAGGGTTAACCTCAAGTCCATTGCTCGAGCAAGCGCGCCAGGCGCTACGCGAGCGGGTTGCCCATTATACGCAGGATCGCTTTTTCGCCCCGGATATTGAGTGTGCGACTGAACTGTTAGCGCAAGGAACGTTGCTGAAATTGCTGCCTGAATTTCTGTAGAGAAATGCCTGATGGCGACGCTGACGCGTCTTATCAGGCCTACGGTCTGCTTTATAGGCCGGATGAAGGCGAAGCCGACATCCGGCACAACAAAGCTTAGCTAAACATCGCCGTAATCGAGGCGCTGGCGAGCGAATGGAAGTGAACGTTAAATCCGACCATCGCGCCGCTGGCGTCTTCATCGACATCAATACGCTCCACATCCAGCGCGTGAACCGTGAAGATATAGCGATGAGTTTCCCCCTTCGGCGGCGCTGCGCCGCCATAACCGGTTTTACCAAAATCCGTACGGGTCTGAATCACCCCGTCCGGCAGTGCAACCAGCCCGGAGCCGAAGCCTTGCGTGAGAACGCGGGTATCCGCAGGCAGATTTACGACTACCCAGTGCCACCAGCCGGAGCCGGTGGGCGCATCAGGATCGTAACAGGTCACGACAAAGCTTTTAGTCCCGGCGGGCACATCATCCCATGCCAGATGCGGAGAAATATTATCCCCGTCATATCCCATGCCGTTAAAGACGTGACGATGCCCAAGCTTCTCCCCATCACGCAGATCGTTACTGATTAGTTTCATACTGACTCCTCTCGTTAGCCAAAAAGTGTAGCCAGAAACCGTAGAGCTTACCGCTGATTAATCGCTAAAAAATGTTGCATGGCGCACAGCCTCATTGACGGCCTGAGTCAGGCGGCGCAACTGCTCGGGCTGAATAATGTACGGTGGCATCAGATAGATCAGCTTGCCAAACGGTCGGACCCACACGCCCTGTTCAACAAAGAACTTCTGCAGTGCCGCCATATTTACCGGCTGGGGGGTTTCTATCACGCCGATTGCGCCGAGCACGCGCACGTCGGCGACCCAGCTGGAGTCCGCCGCCGGGGCGAGTTCTGCACGCAACTGCGCTTCAATGGCCGCGACCTGCGAGCGCCACTCGCCAGTGTTGAGAAGCGACAGGCTGGCGGAGGCGACGGCACAAGCCAGCGGATTGCCCATAAAGGTCGGGCCGTGCATGAAGCAGCCCGCTTCGCCGTTGCTGATGGTTTCTGCGACCAGGCGGGTGGTCAGGGTCGCGGAAAGGGTCATCGTTCCGCCGGTTAACGCTTTGCCGAGGCACAAAATATCCGGCGTAATATCGGCGTGCTCGCAGGCAAACAGCTTGCCGGTGCGGCCAAATCCGGTGGCAATCTCATCAGCAATCAGCAGGATGCCTTCCCGGTCGCACATCTTACGGATACGCTTTAACCACTCAGGATGGTACATGCGCATGCCGCCAGCGCCCTGCACAATTGGCTCGAGGATCACCGCCGCAATCTCGTGACGATGCGCGGCCATCAGGCGGGCAAAAGGCACCATGTCCAGTTCGTCCCACTCGCCGCCTATACGGCTTTGCGGCGCAGGTGCAAACAGGTTTTCCGGCAGAAACCCTTTCCACAGACTGTGCATCGAGTTGTCGGGATCGCAGACCGACATCGCGCCGAAGGTATCGCCGTGATAGCCGTTACGAAACGTCAGGAAACGCTGACGGGATTCGCCTTTAGCCTGCCAGTATTGCAGCGCCATTTTCATTGCGACTTCTACGGCGACCGAACCTGAATCCGCGAGAAAAACGCACTCCAGCGCTTCGGGCGTCATGTCCACCAGTTGGCGACATAGCGTGATGGCCGGGGCATGGGTAATGCCGCCAAACATCACATGCGACATAGCGTCAATCTGTGTTTTCATTGCGGCGTTCAACTGCGGGTGATTGTAACCGTGGATCGCCGCCCACCAGGACGACATGCCGTCAATCAGCCGCTCACCGCTGGTTAAAACCAGTTCGCAACCTTCGGCCCGCGCCACCGGATAAACCGGCAACGGGGAGGTCATGGAGGTGTAAGGGTGCCAGATATGGCGTTGGTCAAATGCAAGATCGTCCGTTGTCATAATCGACTTGTAAACCAAATTAAAAAGATTTAGGTTTACGAGTCTACACCAAACTGACAACGAAACGTATACCAATATGGCTCATTCTTCTCGCTGGACAATGTCGCAAGTCACCGAATTATTTGAAAAACCACTGCTTGATCTCCTGTTTGAAGCGCAACAGATTCATCGTCAGCACTTCGATCCGCGGCAGGTACAGGTCAGTACGCTGTTGTCGATTAAGACCGGCGCCTGCCCGGAAGACTGCAAATACTGCCCGCAAAGTTCCCGCTATAAAACGGGTCTGGAAACTGAACGCTTGATGGAAGTGGAACAGGTACTGGACTCGGCGCGTAAGGCGAAGCAGGCCGGTTCAACGCGGTTTTGCATGGGGGCGGCGTGGAAGAACCCGCACGAGCGCGATATGCCTTACCTGGAACAGATGGTTCAGGGCGTGAAAGAGTTGGGGCTGGAAGCTTGCATGACGCTGGGTACGCTCAACGAAACTCAGGCCCAGCGCCTGGCCGATGCGGGTCTGGATTACTACAACCATAACCTCGACACCTCGCCGGAATTTTACGGCAATATCATCACCACCCGGTCTTATCAGGAACGTCTGGATACGCTGGATAAAGTGCGTGAAGCCGGGATTAAAGTCTGCTCAGGCGGTATTGTCGGATTAGGCGAAACGGTCACCGATCGCGCCGGTCTGCTGCTGCAATTAGCCAATCTGCCGACGCCGCCTGAAAGCGTGCCGATCAACATGCTGGTGAAGGTGAAGGGCACGCCGCTTGCCGATAACGACGACGTCGACGCGTTTGATTTCATCCGTACCATCGCCGTGGCGCGCATCATGATGCCAACCTCTTACGTGCGTCTTTCCGCCGGGCGCGAGCAGATGAACGAGCAAACCCAGGCGATGTGCTTTATGGCCGGGGCTAACTCGATTTTCTACGGCTGCAAATTGCTGACCACGCCAAACCCGAATGAAGATAAAGATTTGCTGTTGTTCCGCAAGCTGGGTCTCAACCCGCAGCAAACGGCGGTGCTGGCCGGGGATAACGAACAGCAACAACGTCTGGAGCAGGCGCTGCGTACCCCGGATACCGACGATTACTACAACGCGGCAACCGTATGACCTGGCAGCAAAAAATTGACGATGCGCTCACGGCGCGTCGTTGCGCTGATGCGTGGCGTCGGCGCTATGCGGTGACCCAGGGCGCCGGTCGTTGGTTGCAGACCGACGGCCGCCAGTATCTGAATTTCTCCAGTAACGACTACCTTGGCTTAAGCCACCATCCGCAGATTATCTGCGCGTGGCAGCAGGGAGCTGAACGTTTTGGCGTCGGCAGCGGCGGATCGGGTCATGTCAGCGGTTATTCCGTGGCTCACCAGGCGCTGGAAGAAGAGCTGGCGCAGTGGCTGGGCTATTCGCGGTCGTTGTTATTTATCTCCGGTTTTGCCGCTAATCAGGCGGTGATAGCCGCATTGATGGAAAAAGACGATCGCATTGTCGCCGACAGGCTTAGCCATGCCTCGCTGTTGGAGGCCGCCAGCCTTAGCCCTGCTGTTTTACGTCGCTTTCCCCATAACGATCCGCAACATCTGGGTCGTCTGCTGACTGTCCCCTGTCCGGGGCAGCAGCTTGTGGTCACTGAAGGCGTATTCAGCATGGATGGCGACAGCGCGCCGCTCGCTGAAATCCACGCGGTGGCGGAACGTCACGGTGCGTGGCTGCTGGTGGACGATGCGCACGGCGTTGGCGTAACCGGTGAAGAAGGGCGCGGCTCCTGCTGGCAACAGCAGGTCAAACCCGAACTGTTAGTGGTGACGTTTGGTAAAGGATTTGGCGTCAGCGGCGCGGCAATCCTGTGTTCTGACAGCGTGGCCGACTATCTGTTGCAGTTTGCCCGCCATTTGATCTACAGCACCAGTATGCCTCCGGCACAGGCTCAGGCCCTGCGCGCCGCGCTGGCGGTGATCCGCAGCCGTGAAGGTGATGAACGCCGGGAAAAGTTAGCGATGCTGATCCAGCGTTTTCGCGCTGGGGTGAATACGGCGGGCTTAACGCTGGCGAATTCTACCAGTGCTATTCAGCCGCTGATTGTTGGCGATAACCATAAAGCCTTGCAACTGGCGGATGCGCTTCGACAACAGGGATGCTGGGTGACGGCAATTCGCCCGCCGACGGTGCCCACCGGTACGGCCAGATTACGGCTGACGCTGACGCAGGCACATGAGGTGCAGGATATCGATCGTCTACTGGAGGTGTTGCATGGCGCAGGTCAATAAACAGGCGATTGCCGCCGCGTTTGGCCGCGCTGCCACTCACTATGAGCAACACGCAGAGTTACAGCGTCAGAGTGCCGATGCGTTACTGGCGCTACTGGATGGCAGTACGTTCTCGCAGGTATTGGATGCGGGCTGTGGGCCGGGGCGTATGAGTCGCTATTGGCGCGAGCAGGGGAGCGAGGTTTGCGCGCTGGATCTGTCATCGCAAATGCTGGCTGAAGCGCAGCGTCACGATGTCGCTCATCACTATCTGCTGGCGGATATCGAAGCCATCCCGCAGGCAACTGCGAGCTTTGACCTGGCCTGGAGTAATCTGGCCGTACAGTGGTGTAGCGACCTGCGCGGCGCGTTAAGCGAGCTTTACCGGGTGGTGCGTCCTGGCGGGACGGTGGCGTTTAGTACCCTGGCGCAGGGGTCGATGCCGGAACTTCGTCAGGCCTGGCAGGCGGTTGACGATCGGGAGCATGCCAACCGTTTTTTGCCCGTGGAACAACTGGAAAACGCCCTGTATGACTGGGATGTTGAATACCAGTCTCATGCCGTCACGCTGTGGTTTGATGATGCGCTGAGCGCCATGCGCTCGCTAAAAGGCATTGGCGCGACGCATTTGCATGATGGGCGCGAGCAGCGTGTGCTAACGCGCGCTCAGCTGCGCCAGCTACAGTTAGCCTGGCCCTGTCAGCAGGGGAAATACCCGCTGACCTACCATCTTTTTTTAGGAGTAATTCAACGTGACTAAAACGTATTTTGTCACCGGGACGGACACCGAAGTCGGTAAAACTATCGCCAGCTGTGCGTTGCTTCAGGCTGCGGGACAGCTGGGGTTGCGAACCGTCGGCTACAAGCCGGTGGCGTCAGGCAGTGAAATGACAGCTGATGGCCTGCGAAACAGCGATGCGTTGGCATTACAACGCAATAGCGTTGTGGCGGCGGACTATGCGGCGATCAATCCCTACACCTTCGCCGAACCCACCTCGCCGCATATCATCAGCGCCGACGAAGGTCGTCCCATTCTGGCTTCCGTGATGTCTGCAGGGTTACGCACGCTTGAAGCGCAGGCTGACTGGGTACTGGTGGAGGGGGCAGGGGGATGGTTTACGCCGCTTTCGCCAACGCTGAGTTTTTCCGACTGGGTCAAAACGGAGCAGTTGCCGGTGATTCTGGTGGTTGGCGTTAAGCTCGGCTGCATCAATCACGCCATTCTGACCGCCCAGGCGGTGCAGCAGGCCGGGCTGACGCTTGCCGGATGGGTCGCCAATGATGTGACCCCGCCCGGCAAACGTCATGCTGAATACATGGCGACGCTGAGGCGCGTGCTTGCGGCCCCGCTGCTGGGGGAAATTCCCTGGCTGGCAGAAGATCCTGAGCAGGCATCGACCGGACGTTATCTCGATCTCAGCATTTTGTCTTTGACGGCATCAGCCGGTTGAATCGAGGCGGGAAATAACGCTGGTCGCTATTGCAGTACGCGGACAAGAATATGGTGAAAATGCGAGCAAGATCTCGGCTCTCACTGACCGCCTCGTTAGCTGATAAATATCAAAAAATAGCGATAATTTTTTTTTATCCCCCCGGAAAAGAGAGTCAGGGCGTTTTTGCCAGGCTACAGTCCACACGGGCTGGAGGCAGTTATCCACTATTCCTGTGGATAACCTTGTGCATTAGGGTTAGAAAACACAATGTAAGCGAGAGAAGACGCGGCCTGCGACTAAATTGATGCGAAAGACGGCTTGAGATAATAATCATTAAATTACAGGTGGTTAGATAAAATCAATGGCTGTCGCAGAAGTGTCATGTGTTGCCATAAAACTTTCATCGGCTGGCTTGACAAATGTTAAAAAAGGCATTGGTTTGGGGATAACACATTTTTGCTGGTGTTTTATTTTGTCTGGGGGCAAATTTTGGCCTGCAGCCACGGCCATTTGACGGGTGTAACAGAAATATTCTGGCGCGTTACTGTTTTTTCATCCAGTATATTTTACTGGCAAAATATACTACTGCGAGTAAAATTACACACCTGCCCGCCCATTGCTTCAGGTAGCTGCTCATGAGTAAACCGTTCAAACTAAATTCCGCTTTTAAACCCTCTGGCGATCAGCCTGAGGCGATACGTCGCCTGGAAGAAGGTCTGGAGGACGGTCTGGCGCATCAGACGCTGCTGGGGGTGACGGGCTCGGGGAAAACATTCACCATCGCGAATGTAATTGCGGACCTACAGCGTCCTACCATGGTGCTGGCGCCTAACAAGACGCTTGCTGCGCAGCTGTACGGTGAGATGAAAGAGTTCTTTCCGGAAAACGCGGTGGAATATTTTGTCTCCTACTACGACTATTATCAGCCGGAAGCTTACGTACCGAGTTCTGATACCTTCATCGAGAAGGATGCCTCGGTCAACGAACACATTGAGCAGATGCGTCTGTCGGCGACCAAAGCGCTGCTGGAACGTCGTGACGTCGTTGTGGTGGCGTCGGTTTCCGCCATTTATGGTTTGGGCGACCCGGACCTGTACCTGAAAATGATGCTGCATTTGACGGTGGGGATGATTATCGACCAGCGGGCGATCCTGCGTCGTCTGGCGGAGCTGCAATATACCCGTAACGATCAGGCATTCCAGCGCGGGACCTTCCGCGTGCGCGGTGAAGTTATCGACATTTTCCCGGCTGAATCCGACGACATTGCGCTGCGCGTGGAACTGTTCGATGAGGAAGTCGAGCGTTTGTCGCTGTTTGACCCGCTTACCGGGCAGGTTGAATCGACCATTTCCCGCTACACCATCTATCCGAAAACGCACTACGTCACGCCGCGCGAACGTATCGTGCAGGCGATGGAAGAAATTAAAGTCGAGCTGGCAGACCGCCGTAAAAATTTGCTGGCGAATAACAAGTTGCTGGAAGAGCAGCGCTTAAGCCAGCGTACACAGTTCGATCTGGAAATGATGAACGAGCTGGGTTATTGCTCGGGGATTGAAAACTATTCCCGCTATCTGTCCGGACGCGGTCCAGGCGAGCCGCCGCCGACGCTGTTTGATTACCTGCCGGCCGATGGTCTGCTGGTGGTAGATGAATCCCACGTCACTATCCCGCAAATTGGTGGCATGTACCGCGGCGACCGGGCGCGTAAAGAGACTCTGGTCGAATACGGATTCCGTCTGCCCTCGGCGCTGGATAACCGTCCGCTTAAATTTGAAGAGTTTGAGGCGCTGGCCCCGCAGACCATCTACGTCTCGGCAACGCCGGGGAACTATGAGCTGGAGAAATCCGGTGATGACGTGGTTGATCAGGTGGTACGACCGACCGGCCTGCTGGATCCGGTGATAGAAGTGCGTCCGGTGGCGACGCAGGTTGACGATCTGCTGTCGGAGATCCGCACGCGTGCGGCGATTAACGAACGTGTGCTGGTCACCACGCTCACCAAACGCATGGCGGAAGACCTCACCGAATACCTCGAAGAGCACGGCGAGCGGGTGCGCTATCTGCACTCCGACATCGATACCGTGGAACGTATGGAAATCATTCGTGACCTGCGCCTGGGCGAGTTTGACGTGCTGGTGGGTATCAACCTGTTACGCGAGGGCCTGGACATGCCTGAGGTCTCGCTGGTGGCGATTCTGGACGCAGACAAAGAAGGGTTCCTGCGCTCTGAACGCTCACTTATCCAGACGATTGGTCGCGCGGCGCGTAACATCAACGGCAAGGCGATTCTCTACGGCGATAAAATTACCGCCTCGATGGCCAGGGCGATTGGTGAAACTGAACGTCGCCGCGAGAAGCAGCAGCGTTACAACGAAGAGCACGGTATTACGCCGCAGGGGCTGAACAAGAAAGTGGTCGATATTCTGGCGCTGGGTCAGAATATTGCGAAGACCAAGGCGAAGGGCAAAGGGAAGTCACGTGCGGGTACGAAGTCTGACGTTGTCGAACTGGATATGACGCCAAAAGCTTTGCAGCAGAAGATTCACGAGCTGGAAGGGCAAATGATGCAGCATGCGCAGAATCTCGAATTTGAAGAGGCAGCGACGATCCGCGATCAACTGCATCAACTGCGCGAGTTATTTATTGCGGCATCGTAAACTTGTGCCGGATGCGGGGTATCCCCTTATCCGGCCTACGGGGTGCTTGCGTTTGTCGGCCTGATAAGCGCAGCGCATCAGGCAGGTCCGTTCAGCCTAATGCCTGTACGGCTTTCTCCAGAGCGTGGTGCAGCAGTTGACGGTCATGACGGTACGGAATATCGCTGGCCTCCAGTACTTCCTGAATCACAATGCGGCCGGTAACGGCGGAAACATCTACTTTCGGGCCGACAACCACCGCGTCTATCACTTTCTTGCCAACGTACTGTTCGATGATTGTCAGCTTATCGTTAAGCGTCAGGCTGGCTGCTGGCAGGCTTAATTCGCGACCCAGGTTGCCAATGTAGACCATCCTGGCGGGGGTACGCCGTAATGCCTGCGCCAGTTCGTCGAGCAGCAGGATCGGCATCAGGCTGGTATAAAAACTGCCTGGTCCTATCAGAATCAAATCCGCTTCGGCGATTGCCTCAACCGCTTCTCGCGTGGTGGGGACTTTTGGCGACAGCATCAGTTCCTGAGGAGGGATAGTGAGCTGATCGATATTCACTTCGCCATAGACTTCATGCCCCTGATCATCAATAGCCATCAGATCCACCGGCAGCTCTGACATCGGAATTAAATGCGCATCGACCTTCAGCAGGTTGCGAATTAAATTTATGGCTTCCAGAGGCCGCACGCTGAGGTGATCGAGCGCCTTTAACATTAAATTTCCGAGGTTATGTCCGGAAAGCTCGCCATTACCGCCAAAACGGTATTCAAACATAGCGGATGCAACGCTGGGTTGGGTAATTAACTGGTTCAGGCAGTTACGCATGTCACCCCAGGCGATGCCGCCTTCAGAACGACGAATACGCCCCGTGGAGCCGCCATTATCGGTGGTGGTGACGATACCCGTCAGTCGTGAGCCTAAAGGGGAAAGTGAGGAGAGAACGCGTCCTAATCCATGCCCTCCGCCGAGAGCGACAACGCGATCTAGATCTGCCAGCGTGCGAGTGCGCATAGAGTTTCCTGATATCAATTGATCGGCGCTACAGTACCGTAAATAGCGTGTTTTCAGCAATTATCCAGTTGGCATTTGCCGAAATTAATTTTCGGCGATCTACCCCTTTCTGACGACATGCACCTGACAGCAAGATGATGTATATCAATGCAAAACTGTGGTTTTTGCTTATTCTGTAGCGAAATTGCACGATCATGACGCTATATACATATTTATACAGCGTAAGTGTGCTTGGCATTATCGCCATTTACACGCTAGTATCGGCATAACCACTACGTACTCAAAGTATGATGAGTATAAACACTCTAGCCTCTGCACCTGGGTCAAATGATACGGTGCTTTGGCCGTGGCAATGCTCGAACGAGATTGTCACCAGGGCGCAGGAAGAAATGACTGCGTCTCCCGTATTTGGAAAGGTGTACATGGGCTCTCAGCTTACCGATGCTTTCGCGCGTAAGTTTTACTACTTACGTTTGTCGATTACCGATGTGTGTAACTTTCGTTGCACCTACTGCCTGCCGGATGGCTATAAGCCCGGTGGAGTCACCAATAACGGCTTTTTGACCGTTGATGAAATTCGCCGCGTCACCCGAGCGTTCGCCAGCCTGGGGACGGAAAAAGTGCGCCTGACAGGGGGCGAACCCTCATTACGTCGCGATTTTACCGATATTATTGCCGCTGTGCGTGAAAACGACGCCATCCGTCAGATTGCGGTAACGACCAATGGTTATCGTCTGGCGCGCGATGCTGCCGCCTGGCGCGATGCAGGTCTGACGGCACTCAACGTCAGCGTCGACAGTCTCGATGCCCGTCAGTTTCACGCCATTACCGGGCAGGACAAATTTCAGCAGGTGATGGCGGGCATTGACGCCGCCTTTGATGCCGGTTTTGAAAAAGTGAAGGTCAACACGGTGTTGATGCGCGATGTAAACCATCATCAACTGGACACCTTCCTGGCGTGGATCCAACCGCGTCCTATTCAACTGCGTTTTATTGAACTGATGGAAACGGGCGAGGGCAGCTCTCTCTTCCGTAAGCATCATATCTCAGGGCAAGTACTGCGCGATGAGCTTCTGCGTCGCGGCTGGATCCACCAGCAACGCCTGCGCAGCGACGGTCCGGCTCAAGTTTTCTGTCATCCAGATTATGCTGGCGAAATTGGTCTGATCATGCCTTATGAGAAAGACTTTTGCGCCACCTGTAATCGTCTGCGCGTTTCCTCTGTCGGCAAGCTTCATCTGTGTTTATTTGGTGAAGGCGGCGTAAGCCTGCGTGACTTGCTGGAAGATGACGCTCAGCAATCCGCGCTGGAAGAACGCATTTCAACCGCGCTGCTGGAGAAAAAGCAGACCCATTTCCTGCATCAGAACAATACCGGTATTACGCAAAACTTATCTTACATTGGCGGCTGATCGCTAAAAGGAGTTTTCATGAGTCAGGTAAGCGCTGAATTTATCCCGACACGCATTGCTATTCTTACTGTTTCCAACCGTCGCGGCGAAGAGGATGACACCTCTGGTCACTACCTGCGTGACTCGGCGCTGGAAGCGGGCCATCAGATTGTTGACAAGGCGATTGTCAAAGAGAACCGCTATGCCATCCGCGCCCAGGTTTCCGCCTGGATTGCCAGTGACGATGTGCAGGTCGTGCTCATTACCGGCGGCACCGGACTGACCGAAGGCGACCAGGCGCCGGAAGCGCTGCAACCGCTGTTCGACAGAGAAGTTGAGGGTTTTGGCGAAGTATTCCGTATGCTCTCGTTTGAAGAGATCGGCACCGCGACGCTGCAATCCCGGGCAATTGCCGGGGTTGCGAATAAAACGCTGATTTTCGCCATGCCGGGTTCGACCAAAGCGTGTCGTACCGCCTGGGAAAATATCATTGCGCCGCAGCTTGATGCCCGTACGCGTCCGTGTAATTTCCACCCACATTTGAAGAAATAAGTATGTCGCAACTGACTCATATTAACGCCGCTGGCGAAGCCCACATGGTGGATGTCTCTGGTAAAGCAGAAACGGTACGCGAGGCGCGTGCTGAAGCATTCGTGACGATGCGTAGCGAAACGCTGGCGATGATTATCGATGGTAGCCACCATAAAGGCGACGTTTTCGCCACGGCGCGCATTGCCGGTATTCAGGCGGCCAAACGGACCTGGGATCTTATCCCGCTGTGTCACCCGCTGATGCTGAGCAAGGTCGAAGTTAACCTGCATGCCGAACCGGAACACGATCGTGTACGCATTGAGACGCTGTGTCGCCTGAGCGGGAAAACCGGTGTGGAAATGGAAGCGTTAACGGCGGCCTCCGTGGCGGCGTTGACCATCTACGACATGTGCAAAGCGGTACAAAAGGACATGGTGATTGGTCCGGTGCGCCTGCTGGCAAAAAGTGGTGGTAAGTCGGGCGATTTTAAGGTGGATGCGCATGATTAAGGTTCTTTTCTTTGCCCAGGTCCGTGAACTGGTCAACACGGATGCGTTAGAGGTCACCGCCGAATTTGCAACGGTCGAAGCGCTGCGCCAGCATCTGGCGGCGAAAGGCGATCGTTGGGCGCTGGCGCTGGAAGACGGCAAGCTGCTGGCGGCGGTGAACCAGACGCTGGTCAGTTTTGACCATCCCCTTAATGCAGGTGATGAAGTGGCTTTCTTCCCACCGGTAACCGGAGGTTAAGATGGCTGAGACGCGAATTGTTGTTGGGCATGCGCCGTTCAGCGTTGGGGAAGAGTATCCCTGGCTTGCCGAGCGTGATGAAGACGGCGCCGTAGTGACCTTCACCGGTAAAGTGCGTAACCACAACCTCGGCGACAGTGTGCAGGCATTAACGCTGGAACACTATCCCGGCATGACCGAAAAAGCGCTGGCGGAGATTGTCGACGAGGCGCGTACGCGCTGGCCGCTGGGACGGGTGACGGTGATCCATCGCATTGGCGCGCTGTGGCCCGGCGATGAAATCGTTTTTGTTGGCGTGACCAGCGCGCATCGTAGTAGCGCGTTTGATGCCGGGCAGTTCATTATGGATTATCTGAAAACCCGCGCACCGTTCTGGAAGCGCGAGGCCACGCCGGAAGGTGAACGTTGGGTGGATGCTCGTGACAGCGATAAGCTAGCAGCAAAACGCTGGTAGAGTACAATTGTTGTAGGCTCATACTGATTCAGGAGATTGTCATGGACCGATTCCCACGATCCGATTCTATTGTGCAGGCGCGTTCCGGCCTGCAAACGTATATGGCGCAGGTTTATGGCTGGATGACCTGCGGGTTGTTGCTGACGGCGTTTATCGCTTGGTATGCGGCAAATACGCCCGCGGTGATGATGTTTGTCTTCTCCAGTAAAATCACATTCTTTGGCCTGATTATCGCCCAACTGGCGCTGGTGTTCGTTTTGTCCGGCATGGTGCAAAAGCTGAGCGCCGGTGTGGCAACCACGCTGTTTATGCTCTATTCGGCGTTAACCGGGTTAACGCTGTCGAGCATCTTCATCGTCTATACCTACTCGTCTATCGCCAGTACCTTTGTGGTCACCGGCGGGATGTTTGGCATCATGAGCCTGTACGGTTATACCACTAAGCGCGATCTCAGCGGTTTCGGCAATATGCTGTTTATGGCGCTAATCGGTATTGTGCTGGCTTCACTGGTTAACTTCTGGCTGAAGAGCGAAGCGTTGATGTGGGCGGTAACCTACATTGGGGTGATTGTGTTTGTCGGTCTGACCGCCTATGACACGCAGAAGCTGAAAAACATCGGTGAGCAGATCGATCTGCGTGACAGTTCTAATCTGCGCAAATACGCGATTCTTGGCGCACTAACGCTGTATCTGGACTTTATCAACCTGTTCCTGATGCTGCTGCGTATCTTCGGCAATCGTCGTTAATTCTCTGTTGCCGGATGGCGCAGCGTTTATCCGGCCTACAGTTGTGTATCGAAAGTAGGCCGGATAAGGCGTTAAGCCGCATCCGGCAAATCATTTCGCCATTGCCTTCTCGTTTTTCGCCCGCAGCTTCTTCGCCCGACTTTCCAGCAACAGGTAGCAAATAAGCGCCAGCAGCAGCGGAATAAAATAATAGAGGACGCGATACGCAAGCAGGGCGGCGATAATCTTGCCTTGAGAAGTATCTTCTCCCGCCAGCAACGCCATAAAGACCGCCTCCAGCACACCGATCCCCGCCGGAATATGTACGATAACCCCGGCAATACTGCTCACCAGCAGCACGCCCAGCACGAAGAAATAGTTGATATCCTGACCCAGCAACAGCCAGATAATGGCTCCCA
Organism: Citrobacter sp. wls710; assembly: GCF_005281115.1. Taxonomy (NCBI): domain Bacteria; kingdom Pseudomonadati; phylum Pseudomonadota; class Gammaproteobacteria; order Enterobacterales; family Enterobacteriaceae; genus Citrobacter; species Citrobacter sp. wls710. Next base: position 11,281 of record NZ_SZXD01000052.1, on the reverse strand, counting down.
TCACCATCCAGTTGGTACTGGATATCGCCATTTGCGCGATGGCGAATTTCCACGAGGGCAGCACCAGCTTTTGGCCCCTGATGGTGATGTGGCGATGTTTAGCGAAGGCGCAAAACCAAAGATAAACGACAATAATCAGTAGCAGCGCAATGCCTAAAATGCGCAGCGTACCTTCATCGATATACCAATGCGCGGGCAGCTCGACCACACCAAAGGTAAAAATAAAACCGCCCAGCAGAATATAGCCCAACCAGTTGGTGGTAATACTCAGCGAAAAAATCCGCGTAATAGTGCTCCCCGGCAACCCGAGGCGCGAGTAGAGCCGGTAACGCATCCCAATACCGCCCACCCAGGTGCTTAACGTCAGGTTGAAGGCGTAACAGATAAACGACACCAGCATGACCTGGCGTTTTGCCAGCTTGTGCCCACAATAATGTCGGCCGAGCAGGTCATAGCAGCCGTAGAGTAAATAACTGACGATCACCAGCCCCACGGCGCTGAGCAGGGCAGTCCGATTGTAATCCCGGATTACCGTCCAGACCTCTTCCCAGTTGACCTTGCTGGCATAAATGACCAGCAACACGATGACGGCAATGAAAAATAGCCACGTGAGTATTTTTTTCGCTAACCGCCAGCGCGGATGTGCTTTGGCCATCAGGATTTTCCTCCGACATCCTCAGTTTGAATGCGATCCTGCGTTTCCATGGCAGGCTGTGCGGGCGGTTCTACCTCGGTCAGATGTGGTGTATGTGCGGGTAGCCAGCCGACCAGCGCCGGGAAATGGCGTAAAAAGTGGAACGCCAGCACGCTTTTAGTCAGGTTCCACCAGGTGCGTTTGGGCAGCATGGATTCATCAACCCGCTTGCAGTCCTGCGCAATAATAGGGTTCAGGTTATCGCGCAGAGTCTGGTTAAACGCACGGTCATGAATAATGAGATTCGCTTCCAGATTCAGCGACAGGCTGAGCGGGTCAAGATTGCTGGAGCCTACCGTCGCCCAATGATCGTCCATTAGCGCGACTTTGCCATGCAGAGGTTTACGGCGATATTCATAGACATGGACGCCGCCTTTTACCAGATAGTTGTACAGCAGGCGGGCGCCCACTTTCACAATCGGCATATCCGGTTCACCCTGCACGATGAGTTTTACCCGAACGCCGCGTCGGGCCGCTTTACGCAGGGCATGCAGAAAGCGATAACCGGGAAAGAAGTAGGCATTGGCAATGATCACTTCCCGTCTGGCCTGGGTAAGCATTTTCAAATAATGGCGTTCAATATCATCGCGATGTTCTTCGTTGTCGCGCCAGACAAACAGCACCTGCGCTTCGCCAGGCCGATGATTTTCGATTGCCCGATGATGACGTCGCCACCAGCGGCGTACGGCGCTCTGGCCCGGCAGGTTTTCCAGTACGAATGTCAGGATGTCGGCCACGATGGGACCTTCAACGCGTACGGCGTAATCCTGCTTGGCCTCAGGGCCGTAATCAGACATATGTTCAGCGGAATAATTGATGCCGCCGACGAAAGCAACGCGGTCATCAATGACCACAATTTTACGATGCATACGGCGAAAGAGATTAGTGCGCATGCCGAACAGACGCGGGCGCGGATCGTAGTAGCGGAAAACAATGCCAGCTGCGGTTAGCTCATTAACGAAGCTGTCGCTGAGGTCCGGCGAGCCATAGCCATCCAGCAGTACTTCGGCTTTGACGCCGCGACGTGCTGCACTCAGCAGCGCGGCATGCAGCTGTTTTCCGACCGCATCCTCAAACCAGATGAAGGTTTCGAGGATAATCTTTTGTTGCGCCTGTTCAATGGCGTCAAACACGGCGGGGTAGAACTGATCGCCGTTTTCCAGTAGTTGAATTTGATTGCCTTCACGCCAGCCAAATTTCATAAATGAATCTCCGCACTCAGAGGGGCATGATCGGACAAATGTCGCCAGTGACGCAGCGCCAGCGCCGTTGGGGTGCTGGCATTCGCATTTTTCACATAGATCCTGTCGAGACGTAGCAGGGGAAACTGCACCGGAAACGTCCGCGCCGGGCGACCGTGGGCGCGGGTAAAAATCTCGTCAAGGTCGGCATTGGCTTTCAACGGATGATTGGCTTTTTGTCGCCAGTCGTTGAAATCTCCGGCGACCACAACGGGCTCACCCTCAGGTAAGGCATTCACCCAATCTGCCAGCATAGCGAGCTGGGCCTGACGGTGAGCTTCACGCAAACCGAGATGGACACACATCACGTGAACCGGGTGGGAGAGCATCGGCGGCACGATGCGGCAGTACAGGACCCCGCGTTTTTCACTCGCGCCGACCGACACATCGCGATTTTCATAATGTTCAATAGGATAGCGCGACAGCACGGCGTTACCGTGATGCCCTTGCGGATACACGGCGTTACGTCCATAAGCGAAGTCGCTCCACATGGTATCCGCCAGAAATTCGTAGTGCGTGGTGTCCGGCCAGTTTTCCACATGCAGAGGATGCACCTCGTGTGCGCCCATTACCTCTTGCAGGCACACAATATCCGCCCCGACCGTTCTGACGGCTTCCCGCAGCTCAGGCAAAATAAAACGCCGATTGAAGGCGGTAAACCCTTTATGAGTATTAATGGTGAGCACATTGAATGAAAACCGTTCTGTTTGTCTGGCCATGATTCTCCCGTTGGCGTCACTTTCCTGATTAAAATAGTGTAGTCGTCGTCACAAAAAGATGCGGTGTTGCGGAATTTTCCGTAAAGTCCGGTACTCTGAACAATTAGTCGAAAATCCTTCAGGAGAAAAGCCATGAGGTGGCAACAACGTGTTCGTGTCGCAACGGGTCTAAGTTGCTGGCAGATTGTGTTGCATTTACTGGTAGTGGCATTGCTGGTAATGGGCTGGATGAGCGGCACGCTGGTGCACGTCGGCCTGGGATTATGCGTCGTTTACGGCGTAACGGTTTTATTAATGCTGGCCTTGCAACGTCACCATGAACAGCGCTGGCGCGACGTGGCGGATGTGCTGGAAGAACTCACTACGACGTGGTATTTCGGTGCCGCGATGATCGTACTGTGGCTGCTGTCGCGCGTGCTGCAAAACAACGTCTTGCTGGCCCTGGCGGGGCTGGTGATCCTTGCCGGACCCGCCGTGGTGTCGCTGTTGGCGAAAGACAAAAAGCTACATCACCTTGCGGCGAAACATCGCATACGCCGCTGAGCCGGTTGTGGCCGCTATCACCAACAGCGGCCACAAACTTCCCCAGACAATCTTCAGACTCGCATCCTTCAGGTAAATCTGTTTCGTGATGTCCGTAAAATGGCGGATCGGGTTTATCCACGTCAGATTCTGTAACCATACCGGCATATTTTCGACCGGCGAGACGTAGCCTGAGAGCAATATCGCCGGCATCATAAAGACAAATACGCCGATAAACGCCTGCTGCTGGGTGGCGCACAGCGATGAAATCAGCAGACCAAAACCGACCAGCGACAGCCCATAAATCACCATCGTGAAATAGAACAGCCCCAGTGAACCGGCAAACGGAATGTGATAAGCCCAGATGCCGATCGCCAGCACAATGGTGGCCTGAAAAGTGGCCACAATCAGCGCGGGTACTGCCTTGCCGATGAAAATTTGCCAGGTTGTAAGCGGGGAGACCAGCAGTTGATCGAGCGTGCCCTGTTCGCGCTCGCGGGCCACCGACAGCGAGGTGACGATCATCACGCCGATGGTGGTGATCATGGCGATCAGCGACGGAACCACGAACCATTTGTAGTCCAGATTCGGGTTATACCAGTTACGTACCACCAGTTCGCTGTTGTTCGGTTTTGGCTTGCCGTCCATCAGCTGCTGCTGGTACTCCTTCACGATCTGCTGCAGGTAATTGGCGGCAATTTGCGCGCTGTTCGAGTTACGTCCATCGAGGATAATTTGCATGGGCGCTTGCTGGAAGGTATCCAGATTCCGCGAAAAGTTGGCCGGGAAGCGCACCAGCAGCAGCGCTTTTTGCGTGTCGATGGTGGGCTGGATCTCCTGTGGGCTTTTCAGTAACAGGACATGCGTAAAGGCGCTGGCGCGGGCGAAGCGCTGGGTAAGCTCCACCGAGTGTTTGCCATTGTCTTCGTTATAGATAGCGATAGTAGCGTTGGTCACTTCCAGCGTCGCGGCGAACGGGAACAGAATGACCTGAATCAGCACCGGTAGAATCAGAATGGCTCGCGTCTGTGGTTCGCGTAATAGCGATTGCAGCTCTTTGCGAATTAATGTCCATAAGCGATGAAACATGCCCGTCCCCTTAATCCAGCCGACGTTTGGTTTTCAGCCACGTCAGGCCAATAAACATTACCGCCGAAGCGATTAAAAACAGCACGTTGATAACCAGCACCACTGGAATGTTGCCCGCCAAAAAAAGGCTTTGCAGGGTGCTGACGAAATAGCGCGCCGGAATAATGTAAGTCACCGCGCGGATAATCGCCGGCATGCTGTCTATCTGGAAGATAAACCCCGACAACATAATCGAGGGCAGGAAAGCGGCGTTCAGCGCAACCTGCGCGGCGTTAAACTGATTACGGGTGATGGTGGAGATAAGCAGGCCCATACCGAGCGTACTGAGCAGGAACAGGCTGGTAATAAAAAACAGGATTAACAACGAGCCGCGATAGGGCACGCCAAGAATAAACACCGACACCAGCATACACAGCAGCATCGCCAGCATGCCTAAAAAGTAATAGGGGATCAGTTTGCACAGCAGCAGCTCAACGCGGGTAACTTCGGTAGACAACAGAGCTTCCATGGTGCCGCGCTCCCATTCACGCGCCACCACTAACGAGGTGAGGATCGCGCCAATCACCGTCATGATGATGGTTACCGCCCCGGGAATAATAAAGTGCTGGCTGATAGCCGCCGGGTTAAACCAGTAGCGGGTCTGCACATCGATTAACGGCTTGAACGATTCCCCGCGATCCTCTGCCCGCTGTTGCTGCCAAATCTGCCAGATACCTTCGACATAACCCTGCACAAAGTTGGCGGTATTCGGTTCGCTGCCGTCAGTAATCACCTGAATAGGGGCTGTGTCGCCGGGTCGCGCCATTTGTTGGGCAAAATCTACCGGGATCACCACCAGCCCGCGAATGCGCCCGGCCTGCATTTTCTCAATCAATTCCTGACGGTTATCGCTGATGGTGGCGTCAATGTACGGCGAACCGGTCATGGTGTGCGTAAAATCCAGCGCCTCTTCGCTCTGCTGTTCGAGCAAAATTCCCACTCGCAGCTTGCTGGAGTCGAGGTTGATCCCGTAGCCGAAGATAAACAGCAGCAACAACGGGATCACCACCGCAATCAGCCAACTGCTGGGATCGCGGACGATCTGGCGCGTCTCTTTTACGCACAGCGCGCGTACGCGTCGCCATGAGAGCGCGGAGTTACTCATGCGTATGCTCCTTATCCCAGTCATTGATGAGCGTAATAAACGCCTGCTCCATGGTTGGGTCCGGTGTGTCGCTATCGGCAGCCTTTGCTTTCAGGTCGTCCGGCGTGCCGCTGGCGATCAGTTTGCCGCGATACACCAGCCCGATGCGATCGCAATATTCCGCCTCATCCATAAAGTGGGTAGTCACCATCACCGTGACGCCTTTTTCCACCATACTGTTGATATGCAACCAGAATTCTCGACGGGTAAGGGGATCAACCCCGGAAGTGGGTTCATCGAGAAACAGGATATCTGGCTCATGCATCAGCGAGCAGGCCAGCGCCAGACGTTGTTTAAAGCCCAGCGGTAGCTCGTCGGTAGCGTGGGAGGCGATGCTTTTCAGGCCAAATGCCTCACTCATGCGATCGATCTTCTCTTTCTGCGCTCGACCGCGCAGGCCGTAGACGCCGGAGAAAAAACGCAGATTCTGTTCAACCGTCAGGTTGCCGTACAGGGAGAATTTCTGCGCCATATAGCCCAGATGCTGACGCGCTTTGCCGGAGCTAACCTTGAGATCCATATCCAGCACCAGCGCTTTGCCGGAGGTAGGAACCAGCAGACCGCACATCATTTTAAAGGTGGTGGATTTCCCGGCGCCATTGGGGCCTAACAGGCCAAAAATCTCGCCGCGCTGCACGGCAAAGTCTACATGGTCGGTAGCGGCAAAATCGCCAAACTTTTTGGTCAACGCTTTGGCTTCGATCACCGTTTCGCCAGGCGTGCCTTCCACGGTATGCAGGATGGCGCCCAGCGGTGACTCTGATGTTCCGGCCCCGCCGAGTAAATCGATAAAAGCATCCTCGAAACGGGGAGCGGTTTCGTTGATGATTATCTCCGGCATACCGTTCGCGTCTTGAATCTGCTGGGCCGTGGCCTCTTTTTTGAGGATCAAACGGACGGATTTCCCCTGAATCATCCCGTCGCTGACCTGCGGCAGTTTTAACACGCGTTGCAATAGTCGGCGGTTATTTTCCTGCGGGCTGCTCATTAAAAAGCTGCGTCCGGCCATCGTCTGCGTAAGCTGGGTCGGATCGCCCTGATACAGCAATTCGCCTTCATTCATCAGCAGCACATCACGACACTGTTCGGCTTCATCCAGATAGGAGGTACTCCAGAGGATCAGCATCCCGTCGCCCGCCAGTTCATGGACCATTTGCCACAACTCGCGGCGGGATATCGGGTCGACGCCCACGCCGGGCTCATCCAGCAGCAACACTTTGGGTTCGCCGACCAGCGTACAGGCAAGCCCGAGCTTCTGTTTCATGCCTCCGGAAAGCTTGCCTGCCAGTCGTCCGGTAAACGGACCCAGTGAGGTAAATTCCAGTAACCGGGCAAAGGTTTTTTCTCGCACGTCGCCGGTGACGCTGCGCAAATCGGCATAGAGATTGAGGTTCTCCATAACCGTTAAATCTTCGTACAGGCCAAATTTCTGTGGCATATAACCGAGCACTGCATGCAGGGCGCTGTCGTCTTTGATGGGATCAAAACCAATTACCGCAGCACTTCCGGCGTCGGGTTTTAACAAACCCGCCAGCATGCGCATCAGCGTGGTTTTGCCCGCGCCGTCCGGCCCGACAAGCCCGGTCACGTAGCCGGCATGAACGGTACAGTCGAGCGGGGCGACGGCCGGTTTTTCCATTCCGGCAAAGTTTTTCGTCAGCCCATTCAGCGTAATGACGGCGTCAGTCATGCCGCGCCTCATCGCCAAACTTTATTGTTACCGGCATCCCCTGGCGCAGCGCATCGTCTGCGTCGGTCACCACAATGCGCAGACGATAAACCAGGTCGGTACGCAGGTCAGGGGTCTCGACCGTTTTCGGGGTAAACTCGGCGGTGGGCGACACGAAGCCAATTTTACCGTGATACGGTTTGTCCGGGCGGCCATCGGTGTAGAGCAGAATTTCGCGTCCTGGCTGCGCCTGGCTCAGATTTCGTTCGTCAACGTAGGCGCGAATCCAGACCGGACGCGTGAGTGATAGCGTCAGTACTGTGCCTCCTTCGTTCAGCATGCTACCCGGTTCAACCGCCCGGGTGAGAATCGTGCCGTCAGACGGAGAGGTTAACGTAGTGTCATGCAAATTCAGCTCAGCCTGCGCCAGCTCAGCTTGCGCTTGTTCGAGCGTGGCTTTCGCCTGCTCAATATCCTGCACACGATTACCGCTGCGATACTGGGCGAGTTTATCCTGGGCTGATTTCAGTGAGGCCAGCGCCTGGTCACGTGATGAACGGGCGTTTTCCAGATCGTTAGCGGAGATGGTGCGGCTTTTCCACAGTCCTACCTGGCGATTGTAAAAGTTCTGCGCATAATCATAGGCGGCCTGCGCCTGTTTGACCGCCGCTGCGGTTTGCGCAATCTCTTCTTCGCGATATCCTGCCAGCATCAGATCGTATTGCGCCCGGGCGGCGGCAACATTCGCTTTTGCCTGCATTAATGCGTTTTCATACGGCGCGTGGTCCAGTTCGCCCAGCACCTGACCGGCGGTAATGGCGTCGCCTTCGTCAACCGCCAGCGAGGCCAGCCTGCCGCCGACGCGAAAACTCAGGTTGACGCTTCGGATATCGACGTTGCCGTAGAGCGTCAGACCGTTATCTTGCCGACTTTGATACCACCACGTTCCACCGGCAATCACGGCAACGAGGGCCGCGATGACCAGCCCGAGAACGACAGGTTTTTTCATGACTCCAGACTCCTTTGCGTTAAACCTTGCAGAATAAGATCGATGTGACAGGTAACGGTTTGCTCAATCAGCGCGGTTTTATCCTCATCAAATTGTGACCAGCCCGTCCGCAACAGAATAGTTTCTTTCCCCAGACGAAAGGCCAGCACCTCGCCGAGTATGGCGTGGGTGTGCAGAATCATTTGGGTATCGTTGGCATCGCGACCAGTATAGGCAGCAATCAGGCGCGTCAGGTGGGTATGCAGCGGATTGATAACCTGGTCGTGCACCAGTTGATAAGCCGCGGTGGGTGAAAGCTGTTCGCGCGAGATAAATTTGCTCAGGTTAACGGTGTCGTCCTGGGTTAACAGCATGATCATATTTTTACAGGCGCGCAGGATAAGTTCGCGCATCGCGCCACGATCCGGCTCCGGCTGAGCAAACAGACGTTCGGCTTCTTCTGCATGCGGGCGAAACTGTGAGCCAATAAAATCAGCAATCCACTGGGCGCAGGCGAGGTATAAATCCTCTTTTGAGCCAAAATAGTAGGTGATGGCCGCAATATTTTGCCCAGCCTGTGCGGCGATATCGCGCGTTGTGGCGTGCAGACCATACTCGCCGAACTGCGCCAGTGCGGCGGCGATGAGCTGATTTTTCGCCTGTTCACCTTTGGTTGTCATGGTGGGTGTATTCATGGCACGACTCTGATCTTAATCAATCGATTGATTAAGATTATGACTGATGTGCAACCTTGTCCAGTCCGCGAGGTTATTTTCTGTTGAAGGGATAATTTATGCGGTACATCACAAAAACTGCTACACTCCGCCCCTTCATGACATTGTGGTTTTTGTCATCTCTATTGTGTGTATCTCCCTGAAAACGACACCGGTAACGGTCAGGGCGGTTCGGAGTTGTTATGTCTTTTGATTCCCTTGGTTTGAACCCTGATATTTTACGTGCCGTTGCCGAGCAGGGTTACCGTGAACCTACCCCTATTCAGCAGCAGGCGATCCCTGCCGTGCTGGAAGGCCGTGATCTGATGGCCAGCGCCCAGACCGGTACGGGGAAAACAGCAGGCTTTACCCTGCCGTTGTTGCAGCACCTTGTGACCCATCAGCCGCATGGTAAAAGCCGCCGTCCGGTTCGTGCGCTGATCCTTACGCCAACCCGCGAACTGGCAGCCCAGATTGGCGAAAATGTTCGTGATTACAGTAAGTATCTCAATATTCGCTCGCTGGTGGTTTTCGGCGGTGTCAGCATTAACCCGCAGATGATGAAGCTGCGTGGCGGTGTGGACGTGCTGATTGCCACCCCAGGTCGTTTGCTCGATCTGGAGCACCAGAATGCGGTGAAACTGGATCAGGTTGAGATCCTGGTGCTGGATGAAGCTGACCGCATGCTGGATATGGGCTTTATTCATGACATTCGTCGCGTTCTGGCCAAACTGCCGGCAAAACGTCAGAACCTGCTGTTCTCGGCAACGTTCTCTGACGATATTAAATCGCTGGCCGAAAAGCTGCTGCATAACCCGCTGGAAATTGAAGTAGCGCGTCGTAATACCGCGTCCGAGCAGGTGACTCAGCATGTGCATTTCGTGGATAAAAAACGCAAACGTGAACTGTTGTCGCAGATGATTGGTCAGGGCAACTGGCAGCAGGTGCTGGTGTTTACCCGTACCAAACACGGTGCGAACCATCTGGCGGAACAACTGAATAAAGACGGCATCCGCAGCGCGGCGATCCACGGTAACAAATCTCAGGGGGCGCGTACGCGTGCGCTGGCCGATTTTAAATCCGGTGATATTCGCGTGCTGGTGGCAACCGATATTGCCGCGCGCGGGCTGGATATTGAAGAGCTGCCGCACGTGGTGAACTACGAGTTGCCAAACGTCCCGGAAGATTACGTGCACCGTATTGGTCGTACCGGTCGTGCGGCCGCTACTGGCGAAGCGTTGTCTCTGGTGTGCGTCGATGAACACAAGCTGTTGCGTGACATCGAGAAGTTGCTGAAAAAAGAGATCCCGCGTATTGCGACGCCAGGCTACGAGCCAGACCCGTCCATTAAAGCTGAGCCGATCCAGAACGGTCGTCAGCAGCGTGGCGGCGGCGGTGGTCGAGGGCAGGGCGGAGCAGGGCGTGGACAGCAGCCGCGTCGTTCGGATGGCGGAGCGCCAAAAGCGAAGCCGCGTAATGGCGAAGGCAAACCGGCAGGTGATAAACCTCGTCCACCGCGCCGTCCGCGCAAACCGTCTGCAGCGCAGTAATTCACCTTGCTGTATGGCAGTATAAACATGCTATCCGGTCTACACACTGTGTAGGCCGGATAGGTCAATCACTCCCCCGAACTTTGCGATTTCAGCACGATTGAGCAGGTATATCGTCCTGCCGGGTGAATCGAAATCGTCGTCTCAAATACTTTCCCGTCCCTGTCCAGATAACGACGCACGATTCTCATTGCTGGTGAATCAGGTGCTACATTGAGAATCTTTGCCACCTTTTTGGGCACGCCGACAGCCGTAATGGTCTGATGCACCTCATGGCTTTTAATACCGTAATGGGTTTCGATCAAATCGCTGATTAACGAGTGTGGGTCGTCACGGATGTACGTACGCAGTTTGGCGTAATCCGTGCTGGCATAGCTGTCCGTCCAGCAGATTGGCGCGTCGGGGTTTTGCGCATCTTCGCGAGTGCTGGCAATGTGCAGCCAACGGGAACCTGGCGGGCAGCCAATCATCTGGGACAACTCTATGTCCGCCACAATCTCATCAATTTTCTTGATGACGCGCAGATTGTTTTTGGCCAGCAGCAACAGATCCTCAAGATGCGATAGCGGGTGATTGACGCCGTTAGCCTTAGGTTCGCAAACGCGAGTTCCCGCGCCTTTACGCCGTGATATCAGACCTTGCTCTGTTAATTCCCTTAACGCCTCACGCATGGTGTGGCGGCTGACCTGCCATGTTTCACACAGTTCCATTTCCGTAGGAAACAGCGAACCGGGGGCAAAGGTTCCCACCGCAATTTGCTGCGCCAGTTCACGTGCTATTCGCTTGTACAGAGATTCTTTCATCGCAGTTTCATCAAAATATTAGTGATCTTTATCACGAAAATTTGTACGGACTATTCCCTACATTTCTTATAAATACTATAAATGTCCGTACATTTAAATGTACGGACATT
>NZ_SZXD01000055.1:0-31223 GCF_005281115.1 Citrobacter sp. wls710 | reverse complement strand
CGGGCGTTGTTGCTAAAGTAATGAGCTAATTGCCGAATAACATTTGACGCAATGCGCAATAAAAGGGCATCATTTGATGCCCTTTTTGCACGCTTTCACACCAGAACCTGGCTCATCAGTGATTTTTTTTGTCATAATCATTGCTGAGACAGGCTCTGAAGAGGGCGTTTAGTCCGAAACGCACCAGAGCATTTCGGTTTGGATCGCCTCGCTTACGCGGGGTGAAAATGTTTGTAGAATACTTCTGACAGGTTGGTTTATGAGTGCGAATACCGAAGCTCAAGGAAGCGGGCGCGGCCTGGAAGCGATGAAGTGGGTTGTTGTCGCTGTATTGCTGCTTGTAGCTATCGTTGGCAACTACCTTTATCGTGACATGATGCTGCCGCTGCGTGCGCTGGCCGTAGTGATTCTGATTGCCGCAGCGGGTGGTGTCGCGCTGTTGACAACAAAAGGTAAAGCGACCGTTGCTTTTGCCCGTGAAGCGAGAACCGAAGTCCGTAAGGTCATTTGGCCAACTCGCCAGGAAACATTGCACACCACATTAATTGTGGCTGCGGTTACCGCAGTAATGTCACTGATCCTGTGGGGACTGGATGGTATTCTGGTTCGCCTGGTATCCTTTATCACTGGCCTGAGGTTCTAAGATGTCTGAAGCCCCTAAAAAGCGCTGGTACGTCGTTCAGGCGTTTTCCGGTTTTGAAGGCCGCGTTGCCACGTCGCTGCGCGAATATATCAAGTTACAAAATATGGAAGAGCTGTTTGGCGAAGTCATGGTGCCGACAGAAGAAGTGGTCGAGATCCGTGGTGGCCAGCGTCGCAAGAGCGAACGTAAATTCTTCCCGGGCTATGTACTGGTCCAGATGGTCATGAATGATGCGAGCTGGCACCTGGTGCGCAGCGTTCCGCGTGTGATGGGCTTTATCGGCGGTACTTCTGACCGTCCGGCGCCAATCAGCGACAAAGAAGTTGATGCGATCATGAACCGTCTGCAGCAGGTTGGTGATAAGCCGCGTCCGAAAACGATGTTTGAGCCGGGCGAAATGGTCCGCGTTAGCGATGGTCCGTTTGCTGACTTTAACGGCGTAGTTGAAGAAGTGGACTACGAGAAGTCTCGTCTGAAAGTTTCTGTATCTATCTTCGGTCGTGCGACTCCGGTTGAACTGGACTTCGCCCAGGTTGAAAAAGCCTAACACGTCGATCAAAAAAGCGGCGATTTAATCGTTGCACAGGGCGCGAGATTGGAATACAATTTCGCGCCTTTTGTTTTTATGGACTCTGTCCGTAAAGCGAATTTAAAAACACGGGGAGCTTCTTTGAGGCGCTATAACCCAACTAGAGGAATTTAGAATGGCTAAGAAAGTCCAGGCCTATGTCAAGCTGCAGGTTGCAGCTGGTATGGCTAACCCGAGTCCGCCAGTAGGTCCAGCACTGGGTCAACAAGGCGTGAACATCATGGAATTCTGCAAAGCGTTCAACGCAAAAACTGATTCCATTGAAAAAGGTCTGCCGATCCCGGTTGTTATCACCGTTTACGCTGACCGTTCTTTCACTTTCGTTACCAAAACGCCTCCGGCAGCAGTACTGCTGAAGAAAGCGGCTGGTATCAAGTCTGGTTCCGGCAAGCCGAACAAAGACAAAGTGGGTAAAATTTCCCGCGCTCAGCTGCAGGAAATCGCGCAGACCAAAGCTGCCGACATGACTGGTTCCGACATTGAAGCGATGACTCGCTCCATTGAAGGTACTGCACGTTCCATGGGCCTGGTAGTGGAGGACTAAGAAATGGCTAAACTGACCAAGCGTATGCGCGTGATCCGTGACAAAGTTGATGCAACTAAACAGTACGACATCAACGAAGCTATTGCTCTGCTGAAAGAGCTGGCCACTGCTAAATTCGTAGAAAGCGTGGACGTTGCCGTTAACCTCGGCATCGACGCTCGTAAATCTGACCAGAACGTACGTGGTGCAACTGTACTGCCGCACGGTACTGGCCGTTCCGTTCGCGTAGCTGTATTTACCCAGGGCGCAAACGCTGAAGCTGCTAAAGCTGCAGGCGCTGAGCTGGTAGGTATGGAAGATCTGGCTGAACAGATCAAGAAAGGCGAAATGAACTTTGACGTTGTTATTGCTTCCCCGGATGCAATGCGCGTTGTTGGCCAGTTGGGTCAGGTTCTGGGTCCGCGCGGCCTGATGCCAAACCCGAAAGTTGGTACTGTAACTCCTAACGTTGCTGAAGCTGTTAAGAACGCTAAAGCTGGTCAGGTTCGTTACCGTAACGACAAAAACGGCATCATCCACACTACCATCGGTAAAGTGGATTTTGACGCTGACAAACTGAAAGAAAACCTGGAAGCTCTGCTGGTTGCGCTGAAAAAAGCAAAACCGACTCAGGCAAAAGGCGTGTACATCAAGAAAGTTAGCATCTCCACCACCATGGGTGCTGGTGTTGCCGTTGATCAGGCTGGTCTGAGCGCGTCTGCGAACGTCTAAGATTAGCTTTACGTGGGCGGCGAATTTGTCTACAATCTTCGCCCACGATTCTATTAGCTTCGGCCGATAGACAACAGATTTGTTCGTTGGAGCCTGGCCTATCCAGGCCTCCGTCGAAGACCGCAGGTGTTTCGCAAGAAACTTAATGCCCTGCGTAGACGGTGACAGAACGCTAAGATTATTTCTGATACTCTGGCTTGTTTCTGCTCACCGTATTTAGACGCTCTCTCCGTTGGGGGGAGTGAAGTGAGTTCCGGAACATGAGTTCCGGCAAACATCCAGGAGCAAAGCTAATGGCTTTAAATCTTCAAGACAAACAAGCGATTGTTGCTGAAGTCAGCGAAGTAGCCAAAGGCGCGCTGTCTGCAGTAGTTGCGGATTCCCGTGGCGTAACTGTAGATAAAATGACTGAACTGCGTAAAGCAGGTCGTGAAGCTGGCGTATACATGCGTGTTGTTCGTAACACCCTGCTGCGCCGCGTCGTTGAAGGTACTCAGTTCGAGTGCCTGAAAGACACGTTTGTTGGTCCGACCCTGATTGCATACTCTATGGAACACCCGGGCGCTGCTGCTCGTCTGTTCAAAGAGTTCGCGAAAGCGAATGCAAAATTTGAGGTCAAAGCCGCAGCCTTTGAAGGTGAGTTGATTACCGCATCGAATATCGATCGCCTGGCAACTCTGCCGACCTACGAAGAAGCAATTGCACGCCTGATGGCAACCATGAAAGAAGCTTCGGCTGGCAAACTGGTTCGTACTCTGGCTGCTGTACGCGATGCGAAAGAAGCTGCTTAATTGCAGTTACCTTTCTCAAGCATCTGCTTACGTATAAACTTATTCTGATTTTCAGGAACAATTTAAATGTCTATCACTAAAGATCAAATCATTGAAGCAGTATCCGCTATGTCCGTAATGGACGTTGTAGAACTGATTTCTGCAATGGAAGAAAAATTCGGTGTTTCCGCTGCTGCTGCTGTAGCTGTAGCTGCTGGCCCGGCTGAAGCTGCTGAAGAAAAAACTGAATTCGACGTAATTCTGAAAGCTGCTGGCGCTAACAAAGTTGCTGTTATCAAAGCAGTACGTGGCGCAACTGGCCTGGGTCTGAAAGAAGCTAAAGACCTGGTAGAATCTGCACCGGCTGCGCTGAAAGAAGGCGTGAGCAAAGACGACGCAGAAGCACTGAAAAAATCTCTGGAAGAAGCTGGCGCTGAAGTTGAAGTTAAATAAGCCAACTTTTCTGGTTGCAGCCTAAGAAATTAGGCTGATGGCTGGTGACTTTTTAGTCACCAGCCTTTTTGCGCTGTAAGGCGCCAGTAGCGTTTCACACTGTTTGACTACTGCTGTGCCTTTCAATGCTTGTTTCTATCGACGTCTTAATATACTGCGACAGAGCGTCAGTTCTGTGTAAATCGCAATGAAATGGTTTAAGCGTGATAGCAACAGGCATTGCGGAAAGTATTCGATTTTCCGGTCAACAAAATAGTGTTGCACAAACTGTCCGCTCAATGGACAGATGGGTCGACTTGTCAGCGAGCTGAGGAACCCTAATGGTTTACTCCTATACCGAGAAAAAACGTATTCGTAAGGATTTTGGTAAACGTCCGCAAGTGTTGGACATACCTTATCTCCTTTCTATCCAGCTTGACTCGTTTCAGAAGTTCATCGAGCAAGATCCTGAAGGGCAGTATGGTCTGGAAGCAGCTTTCCGTTCCGTTTTCCCGATTCAGAGCTACAGCGGTAATTCCGAGCTGCAATACGTCAGCTACCGTCTTGGCGAACCGGTGTTTGACGTTCAGGAATGTCAGATCCGTGGCGTGACCTATTCCGCACCGCTGCGCGTAAAACTGCGTCTGGTGATCTACGAGCGCGAAGCGCCGGAAGGCACCGTAAAAGACATTAAAGAACAAGAAGTCTACATGGGCGAAATTCCGCTCATGACCGACAACGGTACCTTTGTTATCAACGGTACTGAGCGTGTTATCGTTTCTCAGCTGCACCGTAGTCCTGGCGTCTTCTTTGACTCCGACAAAGGTAAAACCCACTCTTCGGGTAAAGTGCTGTATAACGCGCGTATTATTCCTTACCGTGGTTCCTGGCTGGACTTCGAATTCGATCCGAAGGACAACCTGTTCGTACGTATTGACCGTCGCCGTAAACTGCCTGCGACCATCATTCTGCGTGCACTGAACTACACCACTGAGCAGATCCTTGACCTGTTCTTTGAAAAAGTTGTTTTCGAAATTCGTGACAACAAGCTGCAGATGGAACTGGTGCCGGAACGCCTGCGTGGTGAAACCGCCTCCTTTGACATTGAAGCTAACGGCAAAGTCTACGTCGAAAAAGGCCGTCGCATCACTGCGCGCCATATTCGCCAGCTGGAAAAAGACGATATCAAGCATATCGAAGTTCCGGTTGAATACATTGCTGGTAAAGTTGCGGCTAAAGACTACGTTGACGAATCTACTGGCGAGCTGATCTGCGCAGCTAACATGGAGCTGAGCCTGGATCTGCTGGCTAAGCTGAGCCAGTCTGGTCACAAGCGTATCGAAACGCTGTTCACTAACGATCTGGACCACGGTCCGTACATTTCTGAAACTGTACGCGTCGACCCAACCAACGATCGTCTGAGCGCGCTGGTAGAAATCTACCGCATGATGCGCCCTGGTGAGCCGCCGACTCGTGAAGCTGCTGAAAGCCTGTTCGAGAACCTGTTCTTCTCCGAAGACCGCTATGACCTGTCTGCGGTTGGTCGTATGAAGTTCAACCGTTCTCTGCTGCGCGACGAAATCGAAGGTTCCGGTATCCTGAGCAAAGACGACATCATTGAAGTGATGAAGAAGCTCATCGATATCCGTAACGGTAAAGGCGAAGTCGATGATATCGACCACCTTGGCAACCGTCGTATCCGTTCCGTAGGCGAAATGGCGGAAAACCAATTCCGCGTTGGCTTGGTGCGTGTTGAGCGTGCGGTGAAAGAGCGTCTGTCTCTGGGCGATCTGGATACCCTGATGCCTCAGGATATGATCAACGCCAAGCCGATTTCCGCAGCAGTGAAAGAGTTCTTCGGTTCCAGCCAGCTGTCTCAGTTTATGGACCAGAACAACCCGTTGTCTGAGATTACGCACAAACGTCGTATCTCCGCACTCGGCCCAGGCGGTCTGACCCGTGAACGCGCAGGCTTCGAAGTTCGAGACGTACACCCGACTCACTACGGTCGTGTATGTCCAATCGAAACACCTGAAGGTCCGAACATCGGTCTGATCAACTCCCTGTCCGTGTATGCACAGACTAACGAATACGGCTTCCTCGAGACTCCGTACCGTAAAGTGACCGACGGTGTTGTTACTGACGAAATTCATTACCTGTCTGCTATCGAAGAAGGCAACTACGTTATCGCTCAGGCGAACTCCAACCTGGATGACGAAGGCCACTTTGTAGAAGATCTGGTTACCTGCCGTAGCAAAGGCGAATCCAGCTTGTTCAGCCGCGACCAGGTTGACTACATGGACGTATCCACCCAGCAGGTGGTATCCGTCGGTGCGTCCCTGATCCCGTTCCTGGAACACGATGACGCCAACCGTGCATTGATGGGTGCGAACATGCAACGTCAGGCCGTTCCGACTCTGCGCGCTGATAAGCCGCTGGTTGGTACCGGTATGGAACGTGCTGTAGCCGTCGACTCCGGTGTTACTGCAGTGGCTAAACGTGGTGGTACCGTTCAGTACGTGGATGCTTCCCGTATCGTTATCAAAGTTAACGAAGACGAGATGTATCCGGGCGAAGCAGGTATCGACATTTATAACCTGACTAAATACACCCGTTCTAACCAGAACACCTGTATCAACCAGATGCCTTGCGTATCTCTGGGCGAGCCGGTTGAACGTGGTGATGTGCTGGCAGACGGTCCGTCCACCGACCTCGGTGAACTGGCGCTGGGTCAGAACATGCGCGTGGCATTCATGCCATGGAATGGTTACAACTTCGAAGACTCCATCCTCGTATCTGAGCGTGTTGTCCAGGAAGACCGTTTCACCACCATCCACATTCAGGAACTGGCATGTGTGTCCCGTGACACCAAGCTGGGGCCGGAAGAGATCACCGCTGACATCCCGAACGTGGGTGAAGCTGCGCTCTCCAAACTGGATGAATCCGGTATCGTTTATATCGGTGCGGAAGTGACCGGTGGCGACATTCTGGTTGGTAAGGTAACGCCGAAAGGTGAAACCCAGCTGACGCCAGAAGAGAAACTGCTGCGTGCGATCTTCGGTGAGAAAGCGTCTGACGTTAAAGACTCTTCTCTGCGCGTGCCAAACGGTGTTTCCGGTACGATTATCGACGTTCAGGTCTTTACTCGCGATGGCGTAGAAAAAGACAAACGTGCGCTGGAAATCGAAGAGATGCAGCTGAAGCAGGCTAAGAAAGACCTGTCTGAAGAACTGCAGATCCTCGAAGCTGGCCTGTTCAGCCGTATCTACGCTGTGCTGGTTTCCGGTGGTGTTGAAGCTGAGAAGCTCGACAAACTGCCGCGTGACCGCTGGTTAGAACTCGGCCTGACCGACGAAGAGAAACAAAATCAGCTGGAACAACTGGCTGAGCAGTACGACGAACTGAAACACGAGTTCGAGAAAAAACTCGAAGCGAAACGCCGTAAAATTACTCAGGGCGACGATCTGGCACCGGGCGTGCTGAAGATTGTTAAGGTTTATCTGGCGGTTAAACGTCGGATCCAGCCTGGTGATAAGATGGCAGGTCGTCACGGTAACAAGGGTGTAATCTCTAAGATCAACCCGATCGAAGATATGCCACACGATGCTAACGGTACGCCGGTAGATATCGTACTGAACCCGCTGGGCGTACCATCGCGTATGAACATCGGTCAGATCCTTGAAACCCACCTGGGTATGGCTGCGAAAGGTATCGGCGATAAGATCAACGCCATGCTGAAACAGCAGCAGGAAGTCGCCAAACTGCGCGAATTCATCCAGCGTGCTTACGATCTGGGTTCAGATGTTCGTCAGAAAGTTGACCTGAATACCTTCAGCGATGAAGAAGTTCTGCGTCTGGCTGAAAACCTGAAAAAAGGTATGCCGATCGCAACGCCGGTATTCGACGGTGCGAAAGAGTCTGAAATCAAGGAACTGTTACAGCTGGGTGGCCTGCCGACTTCCGGTCAGATTACCCTGTTCGACGGTCGTACCGGTGAGCAGTTCGAGCGCCAGGTTACCGTTGGCTACATGTACATGCTGAAACTGAACCACCTGGTTGATGACAAGATGCACGCGCGTTCTACCGGTTCTTACAGCCTTGTTACTCAGCAGCCGCTGGGTGGTAAGGCTCAGTTCGGTGGTCAGCGCTTCGGGGAGATGGAAGTGTGGGCGCTGGAAGCATATGGCGCGGCATACACCCTGCAGGAAATGCTCACCGTTAAGTCTGATGACGTGAATGGTCGTACTAAGATGTATAAAAACATCGTGGACGGCAACCATCAGATGGAACCAGGCATGCCGGAATCCTTCAACGTACTGTTGAAAGAGATTCGTTCTCTGGGTATCAACATCGAGCTGGAAGACGAGTAACTCTCGATCAAACAGGTCACTGGTGCTGGCGTAACAGCCAGCGCCAGATTGTGCTAACTCCGACGGGAGCAAATCCGTGAAAGATTTATTAAAGTTTCTGAAAGCGCAGACTAAAACCGAAGAGTTTGATGCGATCAAAATTGCTCTGGCCTCGCCAGACATGATCCGTTCATGGTCTTTCGGTGAAGTTAAGAAGCCGGAAACCATCAACTACCGTACGTTCAAACCTGAGCGTGACGGCCTTTTCTGCGCCCGTATCTTTGGGCCGGTAAAAGACTACGAGTGCCTGTGCGGTAAGTACAAGCGCCTGAAACATCGTGGTGTGATCTGTGAGAAGTGCGGCGTTGAAGTGACCCAGACCAAAGTACGCCGTGAGCGTATGGGCCACATCGAGCTGGCGTCTCCGACCGCGCATATCTGGTTCCTGAAATCGCTGCCGTCCCGTATCGGTTTGCTGCTCGATATGCCGCTGCGCGATATCGAACGCGTACTGTACTTCGAATCTTATGTGGTTATCGAAGGCGGTATGACCAACCTGGAACGTCAACAGATCCTGACTGAAGAGCAGTATCTGGACGCGCTGGAAGAGTTCGGTGACGAATTCGACGCGAAGATGGGTGCGGAAGCTATTCAGGCCCTGCTGAAGAGCATGGATCTGGAGCAAGAGTGTGAAACTCTGCGCGAAGAGCTGAACGAAACCAACTCCGAAACCAAGCGTAAGAAGCTGACCAAGCGTATCAAACTGCTGGAAGCTTTCGTACAGTCTGGCAACAAGCCAGAGTGGATGATCCTGACCGTTCTGCCGGTTCTGCCGCCAGATCTGCGTCCGCTGGTTCCGCTCGATGGTGGTCGTTTCGCAACGTCAGATCTGAACGATCTGTACCGTCGCGTGATCAACCGTAACAACCGTCTGAAACGTCTGCTGGATCTGGCTGCGCCGGACATCATCGTACGCAACGAAAAACGTATGCTGCAGGAAGCGGTTGACGCCCTGCTGGATAACGGTCGTCGCGGTCGTGCGATCACCGGTTCTAACAAACGTCCTCTGAAATCTTTGGCTGACATGATCAAAGGTAAACAGGGTCGTTTCCGTCAGAACCTGCTCGGTAAGCGTGTTGACTACTCC
This sequence comes from Citrobacter sp. wls710, assembly GCF_005281115.1. Taxonomy (NCBI): domain Bacteria; kingdom Pseudomonadati; phylum Pseudomonadota; class Gammaproteobacteria; order Enterobacterales; family Enterobacteriaceae; genus Citrobacter; species Citrobacter sp. wls710. The sequence continues at coordinate 22,038 of NZ_SZXD01000055.1, read as the reverse complement.
GGTCGTTCTGTAATCACCGTAGGTCCATACCTGCGTCTGCATCAGTGCGGTCTGCCGAAGAAAATGGCACTGGAACTGTTCAAACCGTTCATCTACGGCAAGCTGGAACTGCGTGGCCTCGCCACCACCATCAAAGCCGCTAAGAAAATGGTTGAGCGTGAAGAAGCTGTCGTTTGGGATATCCTGGACGAAGTTATCCGCGAACACCCGGTACTGCTGAACCGTGCACCAACCCTGCACCGTCTGGGTATCCAGGCATTTGAACCGGTACTGATCGAAGGTAAAGCTATCCAGCTGCATCCGCTGGTTTGTGCGGCATATAACGCCGACTTCGATGGTGACCAGATGGCTGTTCACGTACCGCTGACGCTGGAAGCCCAGCTCGAAGCGCGTGCGCTGATGATGTCTACCAACAACATCCTGTCTCCGGCGAACGGCGAACCTATCATCGTTCCGTCTCAGGACGTTGTATTGGGTCTGTATTACATGACCCGTGACTGTGTTAACGCCAAAGGCGAAGGCATGGTGCTGACTGGCCCGAAAGAAGCAGAGCGTATCTATCGCGCTGGCCTGGCCTCTCTGCATGCGCGCGTTAAAGTGCGTATCACTGAATATGAAAAAGATGAAAACGGCGAATTCGTTGCGCACACCAGCCTGAAAGACACGACCATTGGTCGCGCCATTCTGTGGATGATCGTACCGAAAGGTCTGCCTTTCTCCATCGTCAACCAGGCGCTGGGCAAGAAAGCCATCTCCAAAATGCTGAACACCTGTTACCGCATTCTGGGCCTGAAGCCGACTGTTATCTTCGCTGACCAGACAATGTACACCGGCTTTGCTTATGCAGCGCGTTCAGGTGCATCTGTTGGTATTGATGACATGGTCATCCCAGAGAAGAAACACGAGATCATCTCTGAAGCGGAAGCTGAAGTTGCTGAGATCCAGGAGCAGTTCCAGTCTGGTCTGGTAACCGCTGGCGAACGCTATAACAAAGTTATCGATATCTGGGCTGCGGCGAACGATCGTGTATCCAAAGCGATGATGGATAACCTGCAAACTGAAACCGTTATTAACCGTGACGGCGTAGAAGAGCAGCAAGTTTCCTTCAACAGCATTTACATGATGGCCGACTCCGGTGCGCGTGGTTCTGCAGCACAGATTCGTCAGTTGGCTGGTATGCGTGGTCTGATGGCGAAGCCAGATGGCTCCATCATCGAAACGCCAATCACCGCGAACTTTCGTGAAGGTCTGAACGTACTCCAGTACTTCATCTCTACTCACGGTGCGCGTAAAGGTCTGGCAGATACCGCACTGAAAACAGCGAACTCCGGTTATCTGACGCGTCGTCTGGTTGACGTTGCGCAGGACCTGGTTGTTACTGAGGACGATTGCGGCACTCTGGAAGGCATCACCATGACCCCGGTTATCGAGGGTGGTGACGTTAAAGAGCCGCTGCGCGATCGCGTTCTGGGTCGTGTGACTGCTGAAGACGTTCTGAAGCCGGGTACCGCGGATATTCTGGTTCCACGCAACACGCTGCTGCACGAACAGTGGTGTGACCTGCTGGAAGAGAACTCCGTTGACTCCGTGAAAGTCCGTTCCGTTGTATCCTGTGACACCGACTTTGGTGTATGTGCGCACTGCTACGGTCGTGACCTGGCGCGTGGCCACATCATCAACAAAGGTGAAGCAATCGGCGTTATCGCGGCACAGTCCATCGGTGAACCGGGTACACAGCTGACGATGCGTACGTTCCACATCGGTGGTGCGGCATCTCGTGCGGCTGCTGAATCCAGCATCCAGGTGAAAAACAAAGGTAGCATCCGTCTGAGCAACGCGAAGTCGGTTGTTAACTCCAGCGGTAAACTGGTTATCACCTCACGTAACACCGAACTGAAACTGATCGACGAATTCGGTCGTACCAAAGAAAGCTATAAAGTGCCTTACGGCTCCGTTATGGCGAAAGGTGATGGCGAACAGGTTGCTGGCGGCGAAACCGTAGCGAACTGGGATCCGCACACCATGCCGGTTATCACCGAAGTGAGTGGTTTTGTCCGCTTCACTGACATGATCGACGGTCAGACCATTACTCGTCAGACCGACGAGCTGACCGGTCTGTCTTCTCTGGTCGTTCTGGATTCTGCAGAGCGTACGTCGGGTGGTAAAGACCTGCGTCCGGCACTGAAAATTGTTGACGCTCAGGGCAACGACGTTCTGATCCCAGGCACCGATATGCCGGCTCAGTACTTCCTGCCGGGTAAAGCGATTGTTCAGCTGGAAGATGGCGTACAGATCAGCTCTGGTGACACCCTGGCCCGTGTTCCGCAGGAATCCGGTGGTACCAAGGACATCACCGGTGGTCTGCCGCGCGTTGCGGACCTGTTCGAAGCACGTCGTCCGAAAGAGCCGGCAATCCTGGCTGAAATCAGCGGCATCATTTCCTTCGGTAAAGAAACCAAAGGCAAGCGTCGTCTGGTTATCACCCCGGTAGACGGTAGCGAACCTTACGAAGAGATGATTCCGAAATGGCGTCAGCTTAACGTGTTCGAAGGTGAACGTGTAGAACGTGGTGACGTGGTTTCCGACGGTCCGGAAGCGCCGCACGACATCCTGCGTTTGCGTGGTGTGCATGCTGTAACTCGTTACATCGTTAACGAAGTTCAGGACGTATACCGTCTGCAGGGTGTTAAGATTAACGATAAACACATCGAAGTTATCGTTCGTCAGATGCTGCGTAAAGCCACCATCGAAAGCGCTGGTAGCTCCGACTTCCTGGAAGGCGAGCAGGTTGAATACTCCCGCGTCAAGATCGCTAACCGCGAGCTGGAAGCGAACGGCAAAGTGGGCGCAACCTTCTCCCGCGATCTGCTGGGTATCACCAAAGCGTCTCTGGCAACTGAGTCGTTCATCTCCGCGGCATCGTTCCAGGAGACCACTCGCGTGCTGACCGAAGCAGCCGTTGCGGGCAAACGCGACGAACTGCGCGGTCTGAAAGAGAACGTCATCGTGGGTCGTCTGATCCCGGCCGGTACCGGTTACGCGTACCACCAGGATCGTATGCGCCGTCGCGCAGCGGGCGAACTGCCAGCTGCTCCGCAGGTGACTGCTGAAGATGCGTCTGCCAGCCTGGCAGAACTGCTGAACGCAGGCCTGGGCGGCTCTGACAACGATTAATCGTTGCTGACCATACTAAAAAACCCGCTTCGGCGGGTTTTTTTATGTCTATGTTATGCCTGATGGCGCTGATCTTATCCGGCCTGTGCGGTTACAAAGCCGCCATCCGGCAGTGTCATTAATTTAACGGTGGTAACCGCCGATAAAGCTCAATCATGTCGCCCGCCAAATCCTGAATCACCATCGCGTTCATCAGATGGTCCTGCGAATGTACGGTAATGAGGTTGACCGGTAGTTTGCCTGTGCCTTCGTCGATCCCGATCAGTTGGGTCTGGATTTTATGTGCCTGTTTGACGTACTCGCGTGATTCCACCATTGCTTGTTCCGCACCAGTAAAGTCACCTTTACGCGCCAGTTGTAGCGCTGTCAGTGCCTGACTGCGAGCGGCTCCGGCGTTGACCAATAATTCCATGATGATCGTTTCTAACTCTTCCATATCATCACTCCAGTAGTTTCAGCGCTTTTTCCAGTACGGCATCACCTTTCATCATGCCGTAATCCATCATATCGATAACGGCAACTTTTTTGCCTAGCGGGTCGGCGAGCGCCTGCAGCTTGGCCTGCTCATATTTAACCTGTGGACCAAGCAACACGATATCTGCAGTGGCGATATTATCTTCAAACTCAGCCACCGGGACAGCTTTGATCGTGACGTCGACACCTTTTTTCTGGGCGGCATCTTTCATCTTTTGTACCAGCATGCTGGTGGACATTCCGGCGGCACAGCATAAAACGATGTTTTTCATAAGCAGTCTCGCTCAACATGTGTGGGTTGATAATTATCGCGAGCCAGCTGTAGCAACAACTGCTTTGCAACGATTGTGTGTAAGGCATCACAAAGAAAACCACTTTTTCTGAAACCGGTTACAAAAAGAGGCAAAACTCAACGATCAGTACCGAGGTTGGCGGCTTTTGGCTCGCTTATCACATGCAGGAGTATATAATTACTGTCAATAAAAACATGTTATAAAAAACAGTATTGACAGCGTTTTTTAAACCCGTATGTTAATGCTTAACAGCAGGGAAATAGTAGTTTGCTGTTAACGTAGTAAGTGTTAGTAAAGCTTTATTGGGGGTTGCGATAAAGGCCACGAAGTATTTTTTGTTTGGGATAGTCGATGCTGAAAACGCTATTTTTTCACTTCGACAATGCTTTCAGGCCACGTAGTTGATTTATCTAATCGCAAAAAGTTAGTAAAACGCGACGATGTAACGCCATGATTTAAACGTAAATATTTGCGATTCATGTTTTCTGTTTATCGCAAGGGAAATAAGGCAACGCATCAAAGAGTATATGTCGCGAGGGGAAGTGTACTTGTTTAGGTCACCAGCCTTGAGTTCTATTATCAAGCCGGTGGAATGTGTTTAACGGTAAATAGAGGAAAGTTTTAGTTAGCATCAATATCCAATATTATCTGTGGTAAACCTGTACATTTTAAAGTAGTACCATCAGCAGTACTAAATCGTTAAGTTTATTAATGTTAAATCTGAAGTTTGTAGTAACTTAAAGCCCTGACTGCAATAGTCAGGGCTTTTGTTTAATGCGATCGCTCCGGGTTTACGGTATCTGCGCAGCGCGCCCCAGATAGCTGTCCCAGTCTTTCCACACGGGCTGTAATCCCTGCGCCATGAGTGCTTCAGCAACGGCTTCGGGGCGACGGTCATCGTGCGGGGCGAACTGTTCCAGCTCTGGATGGTTATCGGCATAACCGCCGGGCTGGGTTTTCGAGAAGGCGCTGACATTGTTGATCGCCAGCGGGATCACATGGTCACGAAACCAGGGGGATTCGCGGGTGGAGAGCGACAGCTCAATTTCCGGTGCCAGTAAACGAAACGCGCAAATGGTCTGGAGCAACTGTCGCTCGTCCATGATGGATGCGGGTTCAACGCCCCCGGTGCATGGGCGCAGACGAGGAAAGGAGATGGAGTAGCGGCTCTGCCAGTAATGCTGCTGCATCCACAGCAGATGTTCGGCGACCATATAACAATCTACCCGCCAGCTGTCAGACAAACCAATCAGCGCGCCAAGACCGATTTTATCGATTCCAGCACGGCCCAGCCTGTCCGGTGTTTCCAGCCGCCAGAAGAAATCCTGCTTTTTCCCCTTTAAATGATGATGGGCATAAGTCGCTTCATGATAGCTCTCCTGATACACCATCACTCCGTCCAGCCCCAGCGTCTTCAGCTCGGCATACTCCTCAATTGCCAGCGGCTGCACTTCCATATGCAGCGATGAGAACTGCTGGCGAATGGCCGGGAGATGGCGGCGAAAGTAGTCCATACCCACTTTGCTCTGATGCTCGCCGGTAACCAGCAACAGGTGTTCAAAACCCAACTCGCGGATGGCGGCGCACTCGCGGGCGATTTCTGCCTCGTCCAGCGTCTTACGTTTGATGCGGTTGCTCATAGAAAAACCGCAGTAGGTGCAGTCATTGGCGCAGAGGTTTGAGAGATAAAGCGGCACGTAAAAACTGACGGTGTTGCCGAAGCGCTGGCGAGTCAGCCTTTGCGCCCGCTGCGCCAGCGGTTCAAGGTAATCGGCGGCGGCGGGGGAGAGCAGCGCCATCAGATCGTCCCGATTAAGCTGTGGAGCGTTAAGCGCGCGTTCCACGTCAGCGGCGGTTTTACCATTGATGCGCAGGCGGATGTCGTCCCAGTCCAACTGTCGCCAGCGGTCGCTGAACGTTTTCATGAGAAAGCCTCCAGGAATCCGGTTAATGGGCTGGTGGCGCTTGCGTGTGAACTTTTGCTTCCGGGTACCGCCTGGCGAGCCAGCAAGCCTGCTTCAACAGCCAGACGGAACGCTGTCGCCATCATCACCGGATCGTCCGCCACGGCGATCGCCGTATTGACCAGCACCGCGTCGGCGCCTATTTCCAGCGCCTGCGCCACGTGGCTGGGCACGCCGATCCCGGCGTCGACCACCACCGGCACGGTCGCCTGCTGGATAATAATCTCCAGCATCGCTTTGGTTTCCAGCCCCTGGTTAGAACCGATAGGCGCGCCAAGCGGCATCACCGCCGCGCAGCCGACCTCTTCCAGCCGCTTGCACAAAACCGGATCCGCGCCGCAGTAGGGCAGCACCACGAAGCCCTGCTTCACCAGCGCCTCGGCAGCTTTTAGCGTTTCGATCGGGTCCGGTAATAGCCAGCGGGCATCCGGATGGATTTCTAATTTCAGCCAGTGGGTGCCCAGCGCTTCCCGCGCCAGTTGGGCGGCGAAGATTGCCTCTTCAGCGGTTTTCGCCCCGGAGGTATTGGGCAGCAGCGTGACGCCCGCTTCAATCAGCGGCGCCAGAATCGCATCGTTGTGCTGGCGCAGGTCCACGCGCTTCATCGCCAGCGTCACCAGTTGGCTGCCGGAAGCGCGAATTGCCTCGACCATCAGTTGCGATGAGGCAAACTTCCCGGTACCGGTGAACAGATGTGAATCAAACGTTTTGTCGGCAATACGTAACATCTCAACCCCCTGCAATAACCTGAAAAAGCAGGATCTGGTCGCCTTCCTGCACGATTTGCTGTTCCCACTGCTCGCGCGGCAGGATCTGCTGATTGAGCGCCAGCGCTGCGCCCGGTTTGAGCTGGTTGAGCTGGATAAGCAGCCCGCTGACGGTTTGCCCTGCGGCGCACTGCATCGGCTCATCATTGAATTGAATTTGCATGCTGCCCTCCGCATACCTGACAGCCACTGGCGCGACGCAGCGCGAGGCTGCGCCACTGGCTGGTTTTGCCGTCAAACAGACGTAGCTGCCCGCTTGGTGTTTCAATTCCGCTGAGTAATTTAATCGCCTCGAGCGCCTGCAAGGTACCCATCACGCCCACCACCGGACCGAGCACCCCAGCGGTGCGGCAGTTGCGTTCCGGCTCCACATCATCTGGCCACAGGCAGCGGTAACAGCCTTGTTCCCACGGTGGCGTGAGGACCATCAGTTGGCCGCCAAAGCCGACGGCGCTGGCGGAAATTAACGGAGTGTTGAGCGCCACACAGGCGGCGTTAATCTCCTGGCGCGTCGCCATGTTATCGGTACAGTCGAGCACCACGTCGGCTCGCGAGACCGCATGCCGGAGCGCATCGCCTTTTAGTCGCTGCTGGAGCGAGACCAGTTCGATATCCGGGTTGAGCCGTGTCAGGCGCTGCTGGGCAACCTGAGATTTTGAACGCGCGATATCATCAGTGGTAAATAGAATCTGGCGCTGCAAATTGCTCAGATGAATGTCGTCATCGTCTACCAGAGTCAGTTTGCCGATGCCTGCTCCTGCCAGATACAGCGCGGCAGGCGAGCCTAACCCGCCTAAACCTACGATCAGTACATGACTCGCGAGCAGCTTTTGCTGGCCTTCAATGGCGATATCGCCGAGCAGGATTTGCCGGCTGTAGCGCATAAAATCGCGGTCATTCATCGCCAACTCCCGCAATATCCAGTAACTGCGCGGTAGCGGCGCGCCAGTCGGCGGCCTGAGTAATGGCGCTAACCACAGCCACGCTACCGACGCCGGTCGCCAGTACTGACGCGGCGCGTTCAAGGTTGATGCCGCCAATGGCCACGGTCGGGTAATCCGCCAGTCGTTCAATATGACTGGCCAACTGCGCCAGCCCCTGTGGGGCGGAAGGCATCTGCTTGGTTTGCGTCGGGAAGACGTGGCCGAGCGCGATATAAGAAGGCTTAGCGGCGAGTGCGACGTCAATCTCCATATCATCGTGAGTCGATACGCCGAGGCGTAAGCCCGCCGCCTGAATGGCCTTCAGGTCGGTGGTTTCAAGGTCTTCCTGGCCCAGATGCACGCCGTAAGCGCGGTGCTTAATTGCCAGACGCCAGTAATCGTTGATAAACAGACGGGCGTTATAACGACGCCCCAGTGCGATGGCGGCGATAACGTCGGCTTCCACCTCTTCATCGCGCTTATCTTTGATACGCAACTGGATCGTGCGTACGCCCGCCTCCAGCAGGCGTTCAATCCATGCAACGCTGTCTACCACCGGGTAAAGCCCGAGGCGGAACGGCACGGTTGGGAAATCAGGCTGATACATCAGGCTTCCTCCCGTTTGAGATAAATTTCGCCGCCTTTGGCGCGGAAGTTCTCCGACATATCCGCCATGCCGACTTCAATGGTTTGTGCGGCGGCGTAGTCACGTACTTCCTGGCTGATTTTCATCGAGCAGAACTTCGGCCCGCACATGGAACAGAAGTGAGCGACCTTACCGGACTCCTGCGGCAGGGTTTCATCGTGATAAGCGCGGGCGGTGAACGGGTCGAGTGCGAGGTTAAACTGATCTTCCCAGCGGAATTCAAAGCGCGCTTTCGACATGGCGTTATCGCGGATCTGCGCGCCCGGATGTCCTTTGGCTAAATCCGCGGCGTGGGCGGCGATTTTGTAGGTGATTAGCCCCTGCTTCACATCTTCTTTGTTCGGCAGGCCGAGGTGTTCTTTCGGCGTCACATAACACAGCATCGCGCAGCCAAACCAGCCGATCATCGCGGCACCAATGCCGGAGGTGAAGTGGTCATAGCCCGGCGCGATGTCGGTGGTCAACGGCCCCAAAGTGTAGAACGGCGCTTCGTGGCAGCTCTCCAGCTCTTCGGTCATGTTGCGCTGAATCATATGCATCGGCACGTGTCCCGGGCCTTCAATCATCACCTGCACGTCGTATTCCCAGGCGATTTTGGTCAGCTCGCCCAGCGTATGCAGCTCGGAGAACTGCGCTTCGTCGTTGGCGTCCTGAATGGAGCCGGGACGCAGGCCGTCGCCCAGCGACAGGGAAACGTCGTAGGCGGCGCAGATTTCACAAATCTCGCGGAAATGTTCGAACAGGAAGTTCTCTTTGTGATGAGAAAGGCACCATTTCGCCATAATTGAACCGCCGCGTGAGACAATGCCGGTCAGACGTTTGGCGGTCATCGGCACGTAGCGCAGCAGCACGCCCGCGTGGATGGTGAAGTAGTCGACGCCCTGTTCAGCCTGCTCCAGCAGCGTGTCGCGGAAGGCTTCCCAGGTGAGATCTTCGGCGATCCCGTTGACCTTCTCGAGCGCCTGGTAGATCGGTACAGTACCGATCGGTACCGGACTGTTACGCAAAATCCACTCGCGGGTTTCGTGGATATAGCGGCCGGTGGAGAGGTCCATCACTGTATCCGCCCCCCAGCGCGTCGCCCACACCAATTTTTCCACCTCTTCTTCGATGGAGGAGGTCACCGCTGAGTTGCCGATATTGGCATTCACTTTGACCAGGAAGTTGCGGCCGATAATCATCGGCTCCGATTCCGGGTGGTTGATGTTGGCAGGGATAATCGCGCGGCCCGCGGCGACTTCATCACGCACGAATTCCGGCGTAATGTTTTCCGGCAGGCGCGCGCCAAAGTTCATGCCCGGATGCTGGTGGCGCAGCACTTCACTGCGAATGCGCTCACGGCCCATATTTTCACGGATGGCGATGAACTCCATTTCGGGAGTGACGATCCCCTGGCGGGCGTAGTGTAACTGGGTGACGCGCTTGCCCGCTTTGGCGCGTTTCGGCGTCAGCAGGCCGGTAAAACGCAGATCGTCCAGGCCATCGTCGGCCAGACGTTCTTTGGTGTAAGCGGAACTACGGTCGTCTAATTCTTCGCTATCGTTACGTGCGTCAATCCACGGCTGTCGCAGTTTCGCCAGACCCTGCTGGACGTTAATCGCCACCTCAGGATCGCCATACGGCCCGGAGGTGTCGTACACCGGCACGGCTTCGTTCTCTTCAAACTGCGGGTTGTCTTTACTGCCGCCGATGAGCGTTGGGCTCAGTTGGATCTCGCGCATCGGAATGCGGATATCCGGCTGTGAACCGGTGATATAGATGCGTTTTGACTCAGGAAAGGCGGTCCCTTCCAGCGTATTGATAAAGTGTTGCGCCTGGGCGCGTTGTTCGCGGCGTGATGGTTTAGTAGTGACAGACATAGCTCATTCCAAAAAAGTAAGGACGTGGCTTGTCAGACGACGGATGAAGCAAGAGAGACGATCGCCCAAGGGCGATGCGGTTGCAGATTGACTCTTGTTCCCTTCGCAGGTTTTAACCTGATCAGGTTCCGCGGATCCCGAATTAACGGTCTCAGCCTTTTCCACGTCATCCTTCGCGCTGCCTCTTTGTTGGCTTCGTCCGCTCACTCCAGTCACTTACTTAGGTAAGCTCCTGGAGATTCACTGACTTGCCGCCTTGACGCATCACGAATGCTTTTGTGGAAAATAAGCACTCCGACAAGAAGTAACCTCTATCTTAGAGGTAATGAATGTAAACTACGCGTTAATGCGGAAAATCTCAAGCCGGGCGTTTGAATTCGCTAAGCGTTTTAAAGGCCAGCATGATCAGCTGATCTTCCAGCCGGAAACGAGCCTCCAGCGCTTCGCCAATATCGGAAAGCGCCTGCTGGAGCTGGTGAACGTTATCCTCATCGATAGCGTTTTCCAGCGTTGAGTCATAGTAATCCATTATCAGCTGGGTATTGGCATCCAGCTGTGGCCAGATTTTACTGGCGTTTAAAAGCGGACTCTCACCTTCCATTTTATGGATAATGCGTTCATAAATACTGAAGTGTCCGGCAGACAGATAGTCGACCAGACGCTGGCAAAAATTATCGAGCGCTTTCTCATTGAGGCGCATAAACGACTCTTTGCCCGGTTTCAGGCCAACCAGATCGTAGTAAGCCACGAGCAGGTGCTTACGAATATTCAGCCAACGGTCGACCAGTTTATGATGCCCATGGACACGCTCTTTCAGGTGTTCTAACTGGTTTAACATACGTTGACCCTCGTATCGATAAGTTTAAAATCTGCTCATGTCAATCTTGTAAAAATAATGTTAATAACATGCCTGTGAAGCAAAGGTAGCGCAAGAGATATGGATCGAATAATTGAAAAATGGGATCGCGGCTGGTGGATTGTGAGCCACGAACAAAAATTATGGTTGCCTGCTGGGGAATTACCCTATGGCGAGGCGATAAATTTCGATCTTGCGGGCCAGCGCGCACTTCAGATAGGTGAGTGGGAAGGCGATCCGGTCTGGCTGGTGCAGCAGCCGCGTCGCCACGACATGGGTTCGGTGCGCCAGGTCATCGACCAGGATGTGGGCCTGTTTCAGTTGGCGGGGCGCGGCGTACAACTGGCCGAGTTCTACCGCTCGCATAAATTCTGCGGCTACTGCGGGCACACGATGCACCCGAGCAAAACCGAATGGGCGATGCTGTGTAGCCAATGCCGCGAGCGCTATTACCCGCAAATCGCTCCCTGCATTATCGTCGCCATTCGCCGTGATGATTCGATCCTCCTTGCCCAGCATGTTCGCCATCGTAACGGTGTGCATACCGTGCTGGCCGGTTTTGTCGAAGTAGGTGAAACCCTGGAGCAGGCGGTGGCGCGTGAAGTCATGGAAGAAAGTGGTATCAAGGTGAAAAACCTGCGCTACGTGACCTCGCAGCCGTGGCCGTTCCCACAATCGCTGATGACGGCGTTTATGGCAGAGTACGACAGCGGCGACATTGTCATCGACCCGAAAGAGCTGCTCAATGCCAACTGGTATCGCTACGACGATTTACCGCTCTTACCCCCACCTGGCACCGTCGCGCGTCGTTTGATCGAAGATACGGTGGCAATGTGTCGGGCTGAGTACGAGTAAAGAACGAGTGGTGATACACTGTGGGACTGACGCAATAAGGAACTGCAAAAATGACCGAACTGAAGAACGATCGTTATCTGCGTGCGCTGCTGCGCCAGCCCGTTGATGTCACCCCGGTATGGATGATGCGCCAGGCGGGTCGCTATCTACCGGAATATAAAGCCACGCGCGCCGAGGCGGGCGATTTTATGGCGCTGTGCAAAAACGCCGAGCTGGCCTGCGAAGTGACGCTGCAGCCGCTGCGTCGCTACAAGCTCGATGCGGCGATCCTCTTCTCGGATATTTTGACTATTCCGGATGCAATGGGGCTTGGGCTGTACTTTGAGGCCGGGGAAGGCCCGCGCTTCACCTCACCGATTACCAGCAAGGCCGACGTTGAAAAACTGCCGATTCCGGACCCGGAAGGCGAGCTGGGTTACGTAATGAATGCGGTGCGCACCATTCGCCGTGAGCTGAAGGGCGAGGTGCCGCTGATAGGTTTCTCCGGCAGCCCGTGGACGCTGGCGACCTACATGGTGGAAGGCGGCAGCAGTAAAGCCTTCACCGTGATTAAAAAGATGATGTATGCCGACCCTAAAGCGCTGCATCTGCTGCTCGATAAGCTGGCGCAGAGCGTCACGCTGTACCTGAACGCGCAGATTAAAGCGGGCGCGCAATCGGTAATGATTTTCGACACCTGGGGTGGTGTGCTGACCGGGCGCGACTATCAGCAATTCTCCCTGTACTACATGCATAAAATCGTTGACGGTTTGCTGCGCGAAAACGAAGGCCGTCGCGTACCGGTGACGTTGTTTACCAAAGGCGGCGGTCAGTGGCTGGAAGCGATGGCGGAAACCGGCTGTGATGCGTTAGGTCTCGACTGGACAACAGATATCGCCGATGCGCGCCGTCGCGTTGGCCATAAGGTGGCGCTGCAGGGCAATATGGATCCGTCCATGCTGTATGCGCCGCCGGCACGGATCGAAGACGAGGTAGCGACTATACTTGCAGGTTTCGGCCAGGGTGAAGGCCACGTCTTCAACCTCGGTCACGGCATCCATCAGGATGTACCGCCGGAACATGCAGGGGTGTTTGTGGAGGCGGTGCATCGGCTGTCCGAACAATACCACCGCTAAGGAGTCATTATGGATCTCGCGTCGCTACGCGCTCAGCAGCTTGAACTGGCCTCTTCAGTGATCCGCGAGGATCGCCTCGACAAGGATCCGCCGGATCTGATCGGGGGAGCGGATGTCGGGTTTGAGCAGGGTGGCGAAGTGACGCGGGCCGCGATGGTTCTGCTGAAGTATCCCTCTCTGGAACTGGTTGAATACACGGTGGCGCGGGTCGCCACCACCATGCCGTATATTCCCGGCTTTCTCTCCTTTCGTGAAACCCCCGCGCTGATGGCCGCCTGGCAACAGCTGTCGCAAAAACCTGATCTGCTGTTCGTCGACGGGCATGGTATTTCCCACCCACGTCGCCTGGGGGTCGCCAGCCATTTTGGTCTGCTGGTGGATGTCCCGACCATTGGCGTGGCGAAAAAACGTCTGTGCGGCAAGTTTGAGCCGCTCTCTGCCGAACCCGATGCGCTCGCGCCGCTGCTGGATAAAGGCGAACAGCTGGCATGGGTCTGGCGCAGCAAAGCGCGCTGCAATCCGTTGTTTATCTCCACGGGTCACCGCGTGGGCATGGACAGCGCGCTGGCGTGGGTGCAGCGCTGTATGAACGGTTATCGCTTACCGGAACCGACCCGCTGGGCGGATGCGGTGGCATCAGAACGTCCGTCTTTTACGCGGCTTGCAGCAAAAACGCCCCATATCGGGTAAACTGCGGCTAATTTCCGTATTTGAGAACTCATCATGTTACAAAACCCGATTCACTTGCGCCTGGAGAAGCTGGAAAGCTGGCAGCACGTCACGTTTATGGCCTGCCTCTGTGAGCGCATGTACCCAAACTACGCCATGTTCTGCAAGCAAACGGAATTTGGCGATGGGCAAATTTACCGCCGAATTTTAGATTTAATTTGGGAAACGCTGACGGTAAAAGACGCGAAAATCAATTTCGACAGCCAGTTGGAAAAGTTTGAAGAGGCCATTCCTTCTGCGGATGATTACGATCTGTACGGCGTTTACCCGGCGATTGATGCCTGCGTGGCATTAAGCGAACTGATGCATTCACGTCTTAGCGGTGAAACTCTGGAGCATGCGATTGAGGTCAGCAAGGCATCGATTACGACGGTTGCGATGCTGGAAATGACCCAGGCTGGTCGCGAAATGACCGATGAAGAGTTGAAAGAGAACCCTGCCGTTGAGCAAGAATGGGATATTCAGTGGGAAATTTTCCGACTTTTAGCCGACTGTGAAGAACGCGATATTGAGCTGATAAAAGGGCTTCGTGCAGACCTGCGCGAGGCTGGTGAGAGCAATATTGGTATAAATTTTCAGCAATGACACCATAAAACGTGATTTAACGCCTGATTTGTCGTGCCTGAAGGCTTCCCATCCGCCCCCGGTCTGGTCTACATTTTGGGGGCGAAAAAAAGTGGCTATCGGTGCGTGTATGCAGGAGAGTGCTTTTCTGGCATTTCCGTCGCACTCGATGCTTAGCAAGCGATAAACACATTGTAAGGATAACTTATGAACAAGACTCAACTGATTGATGTAATTGCAGACAAAGCAGAACTGTCTAAAACACAGGCTAAAGCTGCTCTGGAATCCACTCTGGCTGCTATTACTGAGTCTCTGAAAGAAGGCGATGCTGTACAACTGGTTGGTTTCGGTACCTTCAAAGTGAACCACCGTGCTGAGCGCACTGGCCGCAACCCGCAGACCGGTAAAGAAATCAAAATCGCCGCAGCTAACGTACCGGCATTTGTTTCTGGTAAAGCACTGAAAGACGCGGTTAAGTAATTCGCGTGGCAGTGAACAGTTTTATCGAAGGGGCGGTTTCGCCCCTTTTGTCCATCTGGCGTCATTCGCTTTGGCTTTCAGGTGTTCTGTTACTGTCAGCCTGTGGCAGCCATTCTGAGCTTCCTCCGTTCACGGCCAGTGGCTATGTTGGCGACCAGGGGGCGGTACGCATCTGGCGTAAAGATTCCAGCGACGATGTTCACTTGCTCTCGGTATTTAGTCCGTGGCGTAAAGGCGATACCACCACCAGTGAATACCGCTGGCAGGGTGATTCGCTCTCTCTGATAGAACTCAACGTATACAGTAAACCGTCGGAACATGTTCGGATACGCTTTGATGACCGGGGCGAACTGAGTTTCATGCAACGTGAAGTCGACGGGCAAAAACAACAGCTTTCCAGCGATCAAATCGCACTTTACCGCTATCGCGCCGATCAAATCCGCCAGACCAGCGATGCGCTGCGTCAGGGACGGGTGATATTGCGTCAGGGACGCTGGCATGTGAATAACACGGTGACGACCTGTGAAGGTGAAACAGTGAAGCCCGATCTGGAATCGTGGGCGATTAACCATATTGAGCGCCGCCAGCGCCGTTCATCCGTAGAGGTGAGCGTGGCATGGCTGGAAGCGCCCGAAGGATCGCAACTGCTGCTGGTCGCCAATGAAGATTTTTGTCACTGGCAGCCGAAAGAGAAAACATTTTAACACCGGATGGCGACGCACATGCGTCTTATCCATCCTCAGTAGTCCGATTAGCGTAGCGCCATCAGGCATTAAGTCCTTTACCAGTGTCCCATTCCCATATGACCGCCACCGCGATAGTTACCGCCGCATCCGCCGTAGCCCATTCCTGCACCACGTGGCACGCCTGCCTCAGCCAGCGCGACATCACGCTTAACGCGTTGCTCATCCAGAGACTGATTCAGAGCCTCCATCTCTTTTGCCACGGCATTAATTTTTGCCGTGTCTGGCGAACTGGCTGTTAACAAGGCGTTGTACTCATAACGTTTGGAGACCAACTGTTGGCGTAATGCGCTGGTCTGTGAGTAGTAATCATCATAAATTTTCTGCGCGGTAGCCTGCTGCTCGGTAGTCATTGGTATGCCGCCCCGTTGCTGCATACCATCCCCATATCCCCAGTGATGTTGCGCCAGCGCTGGGGTGGAGCCCAGAGCGATAAGAGAGAGTGCAATCAGCGCCAGTTTGTTGTTCCGTTTCATTGTCCGTTCTCCTGTTGGTTAGCTTACATTCCCTTTTGCATCTTCCGTGCCAAAGCGGCAATCCAGGCCGTGCGGGCGTTGTTCTCGTCCTCTCGGTAGGGAAGCGAGTAAAAATGACTCGCCAGAATTCGCCTGCGGGTCATTTTTACCCGCTACTTGCAGCAGTTTGTGTCTGAGGGCAGGGTTATCAGAGAGAAAAAATGGCATGATTTCTGCTGTATACCGGTAACGATGAAAGGAAAGGGTGGGTAAAGGGAGAACGTATGCGTCTTTATAAGGACACGGTGGCAAAGTGGTTGAGCAGACTCTTGCTGGCGGCAATCCTGATGTTAGTCGGCTGGTTTTCGATTATGACCATACGGGACTATGGTCGGGAAAGTGATGCCGCACGACAAACGCTCCTGGAAAAAGGCAGTGTGTTGATTCGCGCTCTGGAGTCCGGCACCCGTGTGGGTATGGGGATGCGCATGCATCATGCACAGCAGCAGACGCTTCTGGAGGAAATGGCCGTACAACCAGGGGTGCTATGGTTTGCCGTCGTCGATGAGCATGGCGTCATTATTACCCACAGCAATTCCGCGATGGTGGGTAAATCACTTTATTCGCCCGATATCCTGCAGCAGCTACACCCCGGGGAACAAGAACGCTGGCGGAAAATTGAGATTCCAATGGGGGAGGGTGAAATAACGCCGGCACTGGAAATTTATCGCCAGTTCCAGCCGATGTATGGCCCAGGACGCCATGGCATGGCGCGTTGCGCCAGCAATGACGGGCAGCTTATCACCCCAACGCAGACCATATTTATCGCTTTTGATGCCAGCGACCTGGCCGCGACTCAGGCCAGAGAGTGGCGAAATACGCTGATTGTTTTGTCTGCGCTGGCGGCTGTGCTGCTGGCAACCGTGCTGACGTACTTCTGGTATCAGCGCTATCAGCGC
This sequence comes from Citrobacter sp. wls710, assembly GCF_005281115.1. Lineage (NCBI taxonomy): Bacteria > Pseudomonadati > Pseudomonadota > Gammaproteobacteria > Enterobacterales > Enterobacteriaceae > Citrobacter > Citrobacter sp. wls710. Next base: position 5,182 of record NZ_SZXD01000055.1, on the reverse strand, counting down.
TCGTATAAAGAACTACAGGATGCGATGAAGCGCAAAGAAAAACTGATGGCGCTCGGGCATCTGGCGGCAGGCGTTGCACATGAGATTCGTAACCCGCTTTCATCCATCAAAGGCTTAGCAAAATATTTTGCCGAACGAACACCGGCTGGCGGTGAGTCCCACGAGCTGGCGCAGGTGATGGCGAAAGAGGCGGACCGCTTAAATCGGGTGGTGAGTGAGCTGCTGGAGCTGGTGAAACCTGCGCACCTGACGCTACAACACGTGGATCTCAACCAGATCATCACTCACTCACTCCACCTGGTGAGTCAGGATGCGGCAAGCCGGGAAATCCAGCTACGATTTGCAGCCAATGCCACGCTGCCTGCCATCGAGGCCGATCCCGATCGGCTCACTCAGGTTCTGCTGAATCTGTATCTGAACGCCATTCATGCGATAGGCCGTCAGGGCACAATTACGGTTGAAGCGAGTGAAAGCAGCGCTGATCGCGTTAAAATCGTGGTGACCGATAGCGGGAAGGGGATTGCGCCGGAACAACTGGAGGCCATTTTTACGCCTTACTTCACGACTAAAGCTGACGGAACCGGTCTCGGGCTGGCAGTAGTGCAGAACATAGTCGAACAGCACAGTGGTACCATTCAGGTGAACAGCGTTGAGGGCAAAGGTGCGACCTTTACCCTTTGGCTGCCGACCAAAGTGAAACGACAGGATTAACAAGGATGACGCGCGGAAACATCAATATTCTGGTGGTAGATGACGATATCAGCCACTGCACCATTTTACAGGCGCTGCTGCGCGGCTGGGGTTATGAGGTTGCGCTGGCCTATAGCGGGCGAGCGGCTCTGGAACAGGTGCGCGAACGCGTATTTGATTTAGTGTTGTGTGATGTTCGCATGGCGGAGATGGACGGCATCGCAACGCTGAAAGAGATTAAAGCGCTGAATCCGGCGATTCCGGTACTGATTATGACGGCTTTCTCCAGCGTGGAGACCGCCGTTGAGGCGCTTAAAACCGGGGCGCTGGACTACTTAATCAAGCCGCTGGATTTTGACCGCCTGCAGGAGACGCTGGAAAAAGCGTTGGCGCATACGCGGGAAACGGGCGCTGAACTGCCATCGGCGTCGGCTGCGCAGTTTGGCATGATTGGCAGCAGTCCGGCGATGCAGAAATTGCTCAATGAAATCGCGATGGTTGCGCCCTCGGATGCTACGGTGCTTATCCACGGAGATTCCGGGACAGGGAAAGAGCTGGTTGCCCGCGCGCTACACGCCAGCAGCGCGCGCAGCGATAAGCCGCTGGTGACGCTAAACTGTGCGGCGCTGAATGAGTCTCTGCTGGAGTCCGAGCTGTTCGGTCACGAGAAAGGGGCGTTTACCGGGGCGGATAAACGGCGGGAAGGGCGTTTTGTGGAAGCGGACGGCGGCACGCTGTTTCTGGACGAAATTGGCGATATCTCACCACTGATGCAGGTGCGCCTGCTGCGGGCTATCCAGGAGCGAGAGGTGCAACGCGTTGGCGGTAATCAGACGCTGACGGTTGATGTACGGCTGATCGCCGCCACGCATCGTAATCTGGCGGAGGAGGTCAGTGCCGGGCGTTTTCGCCAGGATCTCTACTACCGTCTGAACGTGGTCACTATAGAAATGCCCGCATTATGTCAACGTCGGGAAGATATTCCGCTACTGGCGGAACATTTTCTCCAGCGTTTTGCCGCGCGTAACCGTAAAGCGGTGAAAGGTTTTACTCCGCAGGCGATGGATCTGCTGATTCACTACGGCTGGCCGGGGAATATCCGCGAGCTGGAGAACGCGGTGGAGCGGGCGGTGGTGGTGCTGACGGGCGAGTATATTACCGAGCGCGAGCTGCCGCTGGCTATTGCCGCGACGCCAATAAAAACAGAATGCAGTGGCGAGATCCAGCCGCTGGTGGAAGTGGAGAAAGAGGTGATTCTGGCGGCGCTGGAAAAAACGGGCGGCAACAAAACGGAAGCCGCCCGTCAGTTAGGCATTACGCGTAAAACGCTGCTGGCGAAAATTTCGCGTTAGCGCTGTTCGCGTTCGATGGCGCGCCAGCCGATGTCGTTACGGCTGAAGCTGCCGTCCCAGCGGATGTCGGTCATCAGGGCGTAAGCGCGTTTCTGCGCTTCGGCGACGGTGTGGCCCAGCGCGGTGGCGCATAGGACGCGTCCGCCGCTGGTCAGCACACGGTCGTCATCGGCAAGTTTGGTTCCAGCATGGAAGACCTTACCGTCAGCCACTTCTTCCAGCGGCAGACCGTGGATCTCGTCGCCGGTGCTGTAGCTGCCCGGATAACCGCCCGCGGCGATCACCACGCCTAATGAAGCGCGCTCGTCCCACTCGGAGGTTTTCTCATCCAGTTTGCCGTCGCAGGCGGCCAGGCACAGATCCACCAGATCCGACTTCATGCGCAGCATGATTGGCTGGGTTTCCGGATCGCCAAAGCGACAGTTGAACTCGATTACCTTCGGGTTGCCCTGCTTGTCGATCATCAGGCCCGCATACAGGAAGCCGGTGTAGGTATTCCCTTCCGCCGCCATGCCTTTTACGGTTGGCCAGATGATGCGTTCCATGGTGCGCTGGTGCACTTCATCAGTCACCACCGGCGCCGGGGAGTAAGCCCCCATGCCGCCAGTGTTCGGGCCGGTATCACCGTTTCCCACGCGTTTGTGGTCCTGGCTGGTGGCCATCGGCAGCACGTGCTCGCCGTCGACCATCACGATAAAGCTCGCTTCTTCACCGTCGAGGAACTCTTCAATCACGATGCGGTGGCCCGCATCGCCAAAGGCGTTACCCGCCAGCATGTCCTGCACGGCGGCTTCCGCTTCTTCGAGCGTCATCGCGACGATAACGCCTTTACCGGCGGCCAGACCATCGGCCTTGATGACGATCGGTGCGCCTTTCTCGCGCAGGTAAGCCAGGGCAGGCTCAACCTCGGTAAAGTTCTGATACTCCGCCGTCGGGATATGATGACGGGCGAGGAAATCTTTGGTGAAGGCTTTGGAGCCTTCCAACTGTGCGGCACCTTCGGTTGGGCCAAAGATCTTCAGACCTGCGGCGCGGAACGCATCGACCACGCCAATCACCAGCGGCGCTTCCGGGCCAACGATGGTCAGGTCAATTTTCTCGTTCTGGGCAAAGCTCAGCAACGCCGGGATATCGGTTACGCCGATAGCCACGTTTTGCAGCGCGGGTTCCAGCGCGGTGCCCGCGTTGCCCGGTGCGACAAAAACGGTATCAACCAGCGGCGACTGCGCCGCTTTCCACGCCAGCGCGTGCTCACGCCCGCCGTTGCCAATCACTAATACTTTCATCGTCTGCTCCGTGGATTAATGGCGGAAATGGCGCATGTCGGTAAAGATCATCGCGATACCGTGTTCATCGGCAGCGGCAATGACTTCATCATCACGGATAGAACCGCCAGGCTGGATCACGCAGCTCACGCCCACGGCGGCAGCGGCATCAATACCATCGCGGAACGGGAAGAAGGCGTCAGAGGCCATCGCGGAACCTTTCACTTCCAGACCTTCGTCAGCCGCTTTAATCCCGGCGATTTTCGCGGAGTAGACGCGGCTCATCTGGCCTGCGCCGATGCCGATGGTCATGTTCTCTTTGGCGTAGACAATGGCGTTGGACTTCACAAATTTGGCGACCTTCCAGCAGAACAGCGCATCACGCAGTTCCTGCTCGGTAGGCTGGCGTTTAGACACCACACGCAGTTCGCTTTCGCCCACCATACCCAGGTCACGATCCTGAACCAGCAGGCCGCCGTTAACGCGTTTGAAGTCCAGACCAGGTACGCGCTGTGCCCATTGACCGCAGGTCAATACGCGCACGTTCTGCTTGGTGGCAGTGATTTTCAGTGCGTCTTCAGTCGCGGACGGGGCGATGATCACTTCCACGAACTGGCGGGAGATAATCGCCTGCGCGGTTTCGGCATCCAGTTCGCGGTTGAAGGCGATAATGCCGCCGAACGCGGAGGTTGGGTCGGTTTTATACGCACGGTCGTAAGCGTCGAGAATAGTGGTGCTCACCGCCACGCCGCACGGGTTGGCGTGCTTGACAATCACGCAGGCCGGCTCGTTGAACTCTTTCACGCACTCGAGTGCCGCGTCGGTATCGGCGATATTGTTATAAGAGAGCGCTTTGCCCTGCACCTGTTGTGCAGTGGCAACGGATGCTTCTTTTACATTCTCTTCTATATAGAAGGCAGCCTGCTGGTGGCTGTTCTCGCCGTAGCGCATATCCTGCTTCTTAATGAAGTTCAGGTTCAGCGTACGCGGGAAGCGACCGGCGGCTTCTTTGCTCTCACCGTGATAAGCCGGAACCATGCTGCCGAAGTAGTTGGCAATCATGCTGTCGTAGGCGGCGGTGTGTTCGAAGGCTTTAATCGCGAGATCGAAACGGGTGTCGAGGGTCAAAGAACCTTCGTTAGCATCCATCTCTTTAATAATGGCGTCGTAGTCACTGCTCTTCACCACGATGGCGACGTCTTTATGGTTCTTCGCGGCGGAGCGCACCATCGTTGGGCCGCCGATATCGATGTTTTCTACCGCATCTTCCAGCGAGCAGCCTTCACGAGCCACGGTTTCGGCGAACGGATACAGATTAACGACAACCATATCGATAGGGGCGATGTGATGCTGCTCCATGATCGCATCGTCCTGGCCGCGACGACCGAGGATGCCGCCGTGTACTTTTGGATGCAGGGTCTTTACGCGTCCATCCATCATTTCCGGGAAACCGGTGTAATCGGAAACTTCGGTCACCGCCAGACCTTTTTCTGCTAACAGGCGGGCGGTGCCCCCCGTAGACAGCAGCTCCACACCGCGTGCGGAAAGTGCCTGGGCGAATTCGATGATACCGGCCTTGTCAGAAACACTGAGCAGAGCGCGGCGGACTGGACGACGTTGTTGCATGGTAAATCCCCTGGATTTGACTATTACAGAGAGCGTTAGGTGAATTCTTGCGTAAAAACTCAGCTAACGCCCCTTACGGGGCATCCTTATTGTGCGGGGGCATTGTAACGAAAACGTTTGCGCAACGCTCGCGAATTTTTCTCTTTCCCTCAATTCCATTCTTTCATCTCTATAGATGAGGGATAAAACCCAGTGACGATTGCAAGCGATCCATATTTTTGTGGATAACTCTGTGTGTAAATGGGTATA
>NZ_SZXD01000054.1:0-14094 GCF_005281115.1 Citrobacter sp. wls710 | reverse complement strand
ACACCGGGCTTTTTTATCGGATGGCGCTACGCTTATCCGGCGACTGCAATACGTTTCATATCAGTCATATAGCCACGCAGTTTCTGGCCCACTTTCTCGATAGCATGACCGCGAATGGCGTCGTTAACGTCGCGCAGTTGCGCGTTATCTACCGCGCCTTCGGCAATCGCTTTGCCCAGGTCGCCAGTCTGCAGGGTAGTCATGAACTCTTTCAGCAGCGGTACGCAAGCGTAAGAGAACAGGTAGTTACCGTATTCTGCGGTATCGGAGATAACCACGTTCATTTCGTACAGACGCTTACGGGCGATGGTGTTCGCGATCAGCGGCAGTTCGTGCAGTGATTCATAGTAAGCGGACTCTTCGATGATGCCGGAATCGACCATGGTTTCGAACGCCAGCTCAACACCCGCTTTCACCATCGCAATCATCAGCACGCCTTTATCGAAGTACTCCTGCTCGCCGATTTTACCTTCAAACTGCGGCGCGGTTTCGAACGCGGTTTTACCGGTCTCTTCACGCCAGGTCAGCAGTTTCTTATCGTCGTTGGCCCAGTCTGCCATCATGCCGGAAGAGAATTCGCCGGAGATGATGTCATCCATGTGTTTCTGGAACAGCGGCGCCATAATCTCTTTCAGCTGTTCGGACAGCGCGTAAGCACGCAGCTTCGCCGGGTTAGACAGACGGTCCATCATCAGGGTGATGCCGCCCTGCTTCAGCGCTTCGGTGATGGTTTCCCAGCCGAACTGAATCAGTTTTTCCGCGTATGCCGGGTCGGTGCCTTCTGCCACCAGCTTGTCGAAGCACAGCAGAGAACCGGCCTGCAGCATACCGCACAGGATAGTCTGCTCACCCATCAGGTCAGATTTCACTTCCGCCACGAAAGATGATTCCAGTACGCCCGCACGGTGACCGCCGGTGGCCGCTGCCCAGGCTTTAGCAATCGCCATGCCTTCGCCTTTCGGGTCGTTTTCCGGGTGAACGGCGATCAGCGTCGGAACACCGAAACCACGTTTGTACTCTTCACGCACTTCGGTACCCGGGCATTTCGGCGCCACCATCACCACGGTGATGTCTTTACGGATCTGCTCGCCCACTTCGACGATGTTGAAGCCGTGGGAGTAGCCCAGCGCCGCACCGTCTTTCATCAGCGGCTGTACGGAACGCACCACGTCGGAGTGCTGTTTGTCTGGCGTCAGGTTAACCACCAGGTCCGCCTGCGGGATCAGCTCTTCGTAGGTGCCTACTTTGAAGCCGTTTTCGGTCGCTTTACGCCAGGAAGCACGCTTCTCAGCGATTGCTTCTTTACGCAGGGCATAGGAAATATCCAGACCGGAGTCACGCATGTTCAGGCCCTGGTTCAGACCCTGAGCGCCACAGCCGACGATGACCACTTTTTTACCCTGAAGGTAGCTCGCGCCGTCGGCGAATTCGTCGCGGCCCATAAAGCGGCATTTACCCAGCTGCGCCAGCTGCTGGCGCAGATTCAGTGTATTAAAGTAGTTAGCCATGATGGTGTACTCCGTGATGTTGTGTTGTGGTGCTTATTATTCGGTTCGCAGATTTGTATTTGCGAGATTGAATCCACATTACAACAGGAAATTTATTGCGGAAATTGATATATTCACAACGTCATGTTGCAATTTCTGCAATGTAAAGCCGTGAGGTGAAATCGGTGGATTTACGCGATCTGAAAACCTTCCTGCATCTGGCGGAAAGCCGCCACTTTGGCCGCAGCGCGCGGGCGATGCACGTCAGCCCCTCCACGCTTTCCCGGCAAATTCAGCGGCTGGAAGAGGACCTCGGTCAGGCGCTGTTTGTGCGTGATAACCGCACGGTCACACTGACCGAAGCAGGGGAAGAACTGCGGGTATTTGCCCAGCAAACGTTGTTGCAGTATCAGCAACTGCGCCACACCCTCGATCAGCAAGGACCATCACTTTCTGGTGAACTGCACATTTTCTGCTCGGTGACCGCGGCGTACAGCCACCTGCCGCCGATCCTCGACCGCTTCCGCGCCGAGCATCCCTCCGTCGAAATTAAGCTCACCACCGGCGACGCCGCCGATGCGATGGACAAAGTGGTCACCGGCGAGGCCGATCTGGCGATTGCCGGTAAGCCGGAAACGCTGCCCGGTGCGGTGGCGTTTTCGATGCTGGAGAATCTGGCAGTGGTGCTGATTGCCCCGGCGCTGCCCTGCCCGGTGCGCAATCAGGTGTCGGTCGATAAGCCCGACTGGTCGACGGTGCCGTTTATCATGGCCGACCAGGGGCCGGTACGCCGTCGCATTGAGCTGTGGTTCCGTCGCCACAAAATCAGTAACCCGCAGATTTACGCCACCGTCGGCGGTCATGAGGCGATGGTCTCAATGGTGGCGCTCGGCTGCGGCGTGGCGCTGCTGCCGGAAGTTGTGCTGGAAAACAGCCCGGAACCGGTGCGCAATCGCGTGATGATTTTAGAGCGCAGCGACGAAAAAACGCCGTTTGAACTGGGTGTCTGCGCGCCGAAAAAGCGGCTGCATGAGCCGCTGATTGATGCCTTCTGGAAGATTGTGCTGGAACGCAAAATCGCCGAGTAGCGCCAGCGTCTGGCCTAAAATCAGTGGTAGATTCAGTATTGGCACTCCTTTTCTGTATAATGTCCCGTGCCATAATAGATGTGGGGGGCTTGTTAACCATGCCGTTAAGCAAGCCAGAACAGACGGTGTCATTGCGCACTTGACAGCGAAAATACAAACTTAATTAGCCATCATTATGATAATCAAACCAAAAATTCGTGGATTCATCTGTACAACGACCCATCCGACTGGCTGCAAAGTCAATGTGGAAAAACAGATCGAGTACGTTAAGCAAAACGGGAAAATTGAGAACGGCCCTTCCCGCGTGCTGGTGATCGGTGCTTCCACCGGTTACGGCCTGGCATCCAGAATTTCCGCCGCCTTTGGCAGCGGTGCCGCCACTATCGGCGTATTTTTCGAAAAACCGGGCACGGAAACCAAACCTGGTTCCGCGGGCTGGTATAACTCTGCCGCCTTCGATGAAGCTGCTAAGCGTGAAGGCCTGTACTCCAAAAGCATCAACGGCGACGCGTTCTCCGATGAGTGCCGCGACGAAGTGATCAAACTGATCAAAGAAGACCTGGGTCAGATTGATTTAGTGGTTTACTCACTGGCGTCCCCGGTGCGTAAAATGCCGAAAACCGGCGAAATCGTCCGTTCTGCGCTGAAGCCAATCGGCGAGGTTTACACCTCTAAAGCGATTGATACCAACAAAGATCAGATCATCACCGCCAGCATTGAGCCGGCCACCGAAGAAGAAGTTCAGAACACCGTTACCGTTATGGGCGGCGAAGACTGGGAACTGTGGATGGGCGCGCTGAGCGAAGCGGGCGTGCTGGCTGACGGCGTGAAAACCGTGGCTTACTCCTACATCGGTACCGACCTGACCTGGCCAATCTACTGGCACGGCGCGCTGGGCAAAGCGAAAGAAGACCTCGACCGCGCGGCGGGCGAACTACGTAAGCAGCTGGCACCGCTCAACGGTTCCGCGAACGTTGCCGTCCTGAAATCCGTTATCACCCAGGCCTCTTCTGCTATTCCTGTGATGCCGCTGTACATTTCCATGGTCTTCAAGCTGATGAAAGAACAGGGGATTCACGAAGGTTGTATCGAGCAGATCAACCGTCTGATGACCACCAGCCTGTACGGCGATAAAGTGGCGCTGGATGACAACCAGCGTATCCGTATGGATGACTGGGAACTGCGTGACGATATTCAGCAGGCGTGCCGTGACCTGTGGCCGCTGATCACCACCGAAAACCTGGCGCAAGAAACTGACTATGCAGGTTACAAGCAGGAATTCCTGAACCTGTTCGGTTTTGCCCTCGACGGTGTGGATTACGACGCGGACGTGAACACTGAAGTCGAATTCGAAGTCATCACGCTGTAATTCTCTGATTCAGATGTAAAAAAGGGTTCATGTTTCCATGAACCCTTTTTTTATGGCCGCCGTTAGCCCGCAAGGAAGAACCTGAACGCCGGGTTATTGGTCTCGTCGTGGCACTCATACCCCAATTCGTTGAGCCGGGTTTCGAAGTCCGGTTCGTTATCGCCCAGCTCAAACGCCGCCAGTACACGGCCATAGTCGGTACCGTGGCTACGGTAGTGGAACAGGGAAATATTCCAGTGCGTACCCAGGGTGTAGAGGAACTTCAGCAGCGCACCCGGCGATTCCGGGAACTCAAAGCTGTAGAGGCGCTCTTGCAACGGCTTAGACGGACGGCCGCCGACCATATAGCGCACGTGCAGCTTGGCCATTTCATCGTCTGACAGATCCACCACGCTGTAACCGCCGTCTTTGAGTAGGCTAAGGATTTCCTTACGCTCCTCAACGCCGCGGCTCAGCCGCACGCCCACGAAGATGCAGGCATCTTTGGCGTCAGCAAAGCGATAATTGAACTCGGTCACCGAACGCCCGCCCAGCAGCTGGCAGAACTTCAGGAAGCTGCCCTTCTCTTCCGGGATCGTCACCGCCAGCAACGCTTCGCGTTGTTCGCCCAGCTCGCAGCGTTCGGAAACGTAGCGCAGACCGTGGAAGTTCACGTTCGCACCGGACAGCACATGCGCCAGACGTTCGCCGCGAATATTGTGCTGGGCGATATATTTTTTCATCCCCGCCAGCGCCAGCGCCCCGGAAGGCTCTGCCACCGCACGCACGTCCTCAAACAGGTCTTTCATCGCCGCACAGATAGCGTCGCTATCGACGGTAATAATGTCATCGAGATATTCCTGGCACAGGCGGAAGGTTTCATCGCCGATGCGTTTTACCGCGACACCTTCAGCAAAGAGACCGACGCGTGGCAGATCCACCGGATGACCGGCATCCAGCGCCGCTTTCAGGCAGGCTGAATCTTCGGCTTCGACGGCGATCACTTTGATCTGCGGCATCAGCTGTTTAATCAGCACCGCCACGCCCGCCGCTAACCCGCCACCACCCACCGGCACAAACACGCGGTCGAGGTGGGCGTCCTGCTGCAACAATTCCAGCGCCAGCGTGCCCTGCCCGGCAATCACCATCGGATGATCGAACGGCGGCACCCAGGTAAAACCTTGCTGCTGGGAAAGCTCAATCGCTTTGGCTTTGGCTTCATCAAAATTCGCGCCGTGCAACAGCACTTCACCGCCGAAACCGCGAACGGCGTCGACTTTGATATCAGCGGTCGCCACCGGCATCACAATCAGTGCCTTCACGCCTAATCGCGCAGAGGAGAAAGCCACGCCCTGGGCGTGATTACCTGCAGATGCGGTAATGACGCCATGCGCTTTTTGCTCTTCAGTCAGGCCCGCCATCATGGCGTAGGCCCCGCGCAGCTTAAAGCTGTGAACAGGTTGCCTGTCTTCGCGCTTTACCAGAATCACGTTGTCGAGGCGCGAAGAGAGTTTTTCCATTTTTTGTAGCGGCGTTACCTGCGCCGCTTCGTAAACCGGCGCACGCAGCACCGCTCTGAGATACTCGGCTCCCTCAGGGGCGCCGGACAAGGGTTGTGAATCCGCCATGGTCATTAACCCCCCAGTTTCGATTTATCGCGCACCGCGCCTTTGTCGGCGCTGGTTGCCAGACTGGCATAGGCACGAAGGGCAAAGGAGACCTGACGCTCGCGGTTTTTCGGCGTCCACGCCTGGTCGCCGCGGGCTTCCTGGGCTTCACGACGGGCGGCGATTTCCGCCTCGCTCAGCTGAAGCTGAATACCGCGATTCGGGATATCGATAGCGATCATGTCGCCGTCTTCGATGATCGCGATGTTGCCGCCGCTCGCCGCTTCCGGGGAAACGTGGCCGATAGACAGGCCGGAGGTACCGCCGGAGAAGCGACCATCGGTGATCAGCGCACAGGCTTTACCCAGTCCCATCGATTTCAGGAAGGTGGTTGGGTAGAGCATTTCCTGCATGCCCGGCCCGCCTTTCGGCCCTTCGTAGCGAATCACCACCACGTCGCCTTCGACCACTTTACCGCCGAGGATCGCTTCAACCGCTTCGTCCTGGCTTTCGTAGACTTTCGCCGGGCCGGTAAATTTGAGAATGCTGTCGTCAACACCTGCGGTTTTTACGATACAGCCATTTTCCGCGAAGTTGCCGTACAGTACCGCCAGACCGCCATCCTTGCTGTAAGCGTGCTCCAGCGAGCGAATACAACCTTCGGCGCGATCGTCATCCAGCGTATCCCAACGGCAATCCTGCGAGAACGCCTGGGTGGTGCGGATGCCCGCCGGACCAGCGCGGAACATTTTTTTGACCGCTTCATCCTGGGTGACAGCGATGTCGTACTGTTCCAGCGTCTGCGGCAGAGAGAGACCAAGGACGTTTTTCACGTTGCGGTTCAGCAGCCCAGCACGATCCAGCTCGCCTAAAATACCCAAGACGCCGCCGGCGCGGTGAACGTCTTCCATATGGTATTTCTGCGTGCTTGGCGCCACTTTACACAGCTGCGGCACCTTGCGGGACAACTTGTCGATATCACTCATGGTGAAGTCGATTTCCGCTTCCTGCGCCGCCGCCAGCAGATGCAGAACCGTGTTGGTGGAACCGCCCATGGCGATATCCAGCGTCATGGCGTTCTCAAACGCCGCTTTACTGGCAATGTTACGCGGCAGCGCGGAAGCATCATCCTGCTCGTAATAACGTTTGGTCAGCTCAACGATGCGTTGACCAGCGGTGAGGAACAGCTCTTTACGGTCAGCGTGGGTCGCCAGCAGCGAGCCGTTGCCCGGCTGCGACAGGCCCAGCGCTTCGGTCAGACAGTTCATCGAGTTGGCGGTGAACATCCCGGAGCAGGAGCCGCAGGTTGGGCAGGCGGAACGTTCAACCTGCTCACTCTGCGAGTCGGAGACTTTCGGGTCCGCGCCCTGAATCATCGCGTCAACCAGGTCGAGCTTGATGATCTTGTCGGAAAGTTTGGTTTTCCCGGCTTCCATCGGGCCACCGGAAACGAAGATCACCGGAATATTCAGGCGCAGCGAGGCCATTAACATCCCGGGGGTGATTTTGTCACAGTTGGAGATGCAGACCATCGCGTCGGCACAGTGGGCGTTGACCATGTACTCAACGGAGTCAGCGATCAGCTCTCGGGATGGCAGTGAATAAAGCATGCCCCCGTGGCCCATAGCGATACCGTCATCCACCGCGATGGTGTTGAACTCTTTCGCCACGCCGCCTGAGGCTTCGATTTGTTCGGCAACCAGCTTACCAAGATCGCGCAGGTGGACGTGACCCGGCACGAACTGGGTAAAGGAGTTCACGACAGCGATAATCGGCTTGCCGAAATCGGCGTCGGTCATCCCGGTGGCGCGCCACAGTGCGCGGGCGCCCGCCATATTGCGGCCGTGGGTGGTGGTGGCTGAACGATACTTAGGCATGCTTGATTAACTCCCGTCTGTCTTTCCCCTGCATACTTCACGCCGCAGGTGCGTTGGCTGCCTCGCTCACCCCAGCCACTTACTACAGTAAGCTCCTGGGACTTGCTGCGTTGCCGTCTTCCTGCAACGTGAATTATTTTAGGGAAATATTAATATTGTTATTGGTTTACTGAATCCAACCAGCCGTATTTGTCTTCCGTTTCACCGGTGAAGAGGCCAAAGAAGGCCTGCTGGATGCGTTTGGTGACCGGGCCGCAGCGGCCTTCGCCCACCTGAATACCATCGACGCTGCGTACTGGCGTGATTTCCGCCGCGGTACCGGACATAAACACTTCGTCGGCCAGGTACAGCGATTCACGGGACAGCACCTGCTCACGCACTTCGATATCAAGATCTTTCGCCAGTTTAATGATGGCATCACGGGTGATACCCGGCAGCGCGGAAGAGGTAAATGGCGGGGTAAACAGAATGCCATCTTTGACTTCAAACAGGTTTTCACCCGCACCTTCGGAGATGTAGCCATTCACGTCCAGCGCAATACCTTCCTGATAACCATGACGACGCGCTTCGCTACCCACCAGCAGCGAAGACAGATAGTTACCGCCCGCTTTAGCAGCAGTAGGGATGGTGTTCGGCGCAACGCGGTTCCAGGAAGAAACCATCGCATCGATCCCTTGTTCCAGCGCTTCTGCGCCGAGGTATGCGCCCCACGGGAACGCGGCGATGATCACATCAGTGGTGTAGCCCGCTGGCGGGTTAACGCCCATCCCGACATCGCCCACAAATACCAGCGGACGAATATAGGCGCTGGTCAGGTTGTTTTTGCGGATCACTTCGCGGCAGGCTTCCATCAGTTCATCAACGCTCTGAGAGACCGGAAAACGGTAGATCTTGGCTGAATCACGCAGACGCTGCATATGTTCACGATGACGGAACACCACCGGCCCTTTGTGAGAATCGTAGCAACGGATGCCTTCAAATACAGAAGTACCGTAGTGCAGAGCGTGGGACATCACGTGAACCTTCGCGTCTTCCCAACGAATCATCTCGCCATTAGACCAAATGTAATCAGCTTTTTTCGTCGTCATTTTTCTTCCTTTTGCGCTCAGGCGCGGATTTGTTGTGATGTGGTTGTGCTCTGGCAGATAGCAACATGTGCAACGTCTACCAGCTTACTTAACTGACTAAACAGTAAGTCGACCGACCGGGGGCTGGCAACGGTCAATTCGATATTTATATTCTGCGCATCGCTGGCGGCTGCCATATTCATGGAGCACACCTGAAAACCACGATGGCGTACCACGCGTAAAACACGTTCTAACGTTTCCGGATTGAAACGAGCCTCAACGGCGACCTGATGATGCATCATGATAATTTCTCCAGCATTTCTGAGTTGCTGGCGCCAGGCGGCACCAGAGGCCAGACATTCTCAAGTTCGTCGATTGAGACATGAAGCAGGTATGGTCCCTCGCTGTTCAGCATGGTGTCGAGTGCCGCTTCAACCTGGTCTTTACGAGTGATGTGCTGGCCAGGTATGCCGAAGGCGCTGGCCAACATGAGGAAATCGGGGTTATCGGTAAGGGTGGTTTCGCTATAACGTTCCTGGAAAAACAGTTGCTGCCATTGTCGCACCATGCCTAAGCGCTGGTTGTCGAGTAAGACTATCTTCAGCGGTAACTGCTTACGCTTCACGGTGCCCAGCTCTTGCACATTCATCATGAAAGAGCCGTCACCGGAGATACAGATAACCGTATCGTTCGGGCGCGCGACCTGGGCACCCACGGCGGCAGGCAGGCCAAAGCCCATCGTACCCAAACCGCTGGAGGTGATGAAATTTTCCGGGCGGGTATAGGTCATATGCTGTGCTGACCACATCTGATGCTGACCAACATCCGTCGTCACCACGCTATCTGCAGGTTTGCGTTCTGACAGCTGTTTTAACAACAGCGGCGCGTAGATAGCGTCACCCGGATGATCATAACGCCAGGCATGTTCTGCGCGCAGCTCTGCACAGGACTGACGCCATGCGTCGATCTTCAGCGGTTGTTGTAATGCCGGCAACAGCGAATTTAAATCGCCCTGCAACGCGACGTGTGCCTGACGCAGTTTGTTCATTTCCGCCGGGTCGATATCCATATGGATAACGCTGGCGTTAGGAGCGAAAGTATTCAGCTTGCCGGTTACCCGGTCATCAAAACGTGCGCCCACTGCGATCAGTAAATCACTTTCTTGCACCGCGAAATTCGCCGCTTTAGTACCGTGCATTCCCAGCATGCCCAAATAGTACGGGTAGTCAGCGTTTACTGCGCCCAGGCCTTTCAGCGTGCAGGCAACTGGCATTTGGGTAAGCGCAATAAACTCACGCAGGGCAGATACCGCCTGCGCCATACCCACGCCACCACCTACGTACAGGATGGGTTTTTGCGCCTGAGCCAGCATTTTACGCGCCTGCTCAACGTCAGCATGCGGGATAGTCTCTACGTTTCCGACGGTCGTGAAATACGGTTCCAGCGTACCGCTGGCTAACTGGATGTCTTTCGGGATATCGACCAGAACGGGGCCCGGACGACCAGAGTTCGCCACGTCGAAAGCTTCTGCCATGATGCGCGGCAGTTCCTCCAGTGACTGCACCAGGAAACTGTGTTTGGTGCAAGACAGAGACATACCGAGAACGTCCACTTCCTGGAACGCATCCGTTCCGATGAAAGGTGATGCAACCTGGCCGGTGATCGCCACAACGGGAACAGAATCTAACAGGGCATCGGCAAGGCCGGTGATCAGGTTGGTAGCACCAGGGCCTGAAGTGGCGATACACACGCCGGTTTTACCGGTCGCACGGGCATAGCCAATCGCCGCCATCGCTGCGCCCTGCTCGTGTCGACACAAAAGGTGTTCTACGCCGCCGTCATATAACGCATCATAAACCGGCATGATTGCGCCACCGGGATAACCAAAGACGGTTTGAACCCCTTGTGCACGCAACGCATGTACCACCCACTGTGCCCCATTCATAGTTACATCCCCGCCGTAAATCTTGAGAAACAGAATTTTATGCTGATATTCACTTTCTGCTCCTCGTGTATGTTTTTAAGGTCAAAAAAAACCCCCGGACCTTTCGGTGCGGGGGTCTTAGTTCGTTAAGGCTTGTTTTCTAAGCCTTTCCTCGTCCAAGTGCAGCCCCGCACGGTGGGATAATAATCACCACCACGCTAATCACGACCAGGCTAATCACTCGTAGAAGGGCTGTCATTTTTATATTTTCTTGCATCTTGTTCGAAGGAATACCTAAAGAGTTACCATAGAATTTACAAATAACACAAGAATTTTTTTTATTCGTTTTTCTGACTCCGGTAACGGTTTTGATAAATCGCCTTGTTTTCTATATAAAAAATTAAAAAATGAAAATATTTCACGTTTCAGGTCACTCTTGAGCACACACTCCCCCCCAGCGACACCTTACAAATACGTTTGCGAGCGTTATTCCTGGTTTCATGCAAAAGATTTAATTTGCAAAAAAATACGTGAATCAGCATCTAAAAGCCGCAATCAAGTTAAATCTTGCCGCGATACATTGCCGCATAATGCCTTCATCAGGAGGGGTTATGTCACTATCGATTGTTCACACCCGCGCTGCGCTTGGCGTGAATGCGCCAGCCATTACCATTGAGGTACATATCAGCAATGGTCTGCCTGGTTTAACCATGGTGGGATTGCCAGAAACTACGGTGAAAGAGGCTCGCGATCGGGTTCGTAGTGCGATTATTAATAGTGGTTATGAATTCCCGGCCAAGAAGATAACCATTAACCTCGCTCCTGCCGATCTTCCCAAAGAAGGAGGACGATATGATTTACCTATCGCAGTGGCGCTTCTGGCCGCTTCTGAGCAGCTTACAGCCCATAATCTCGATACCTACGAGCTGGTAGGTGAATTAGCGCTTACAGGCACGCTACGCGGCGTTCCAGGAGCGATTTCAAGCGCAACCGAAGCAATACGCGCAGGCAGGAGAATTATTGTCGCAAAAGAGAATGCCGCTGAAGTCGGACTAATACATGGTGAAGGATGTCTGATTGCCGATCACCTACAGTCCGTATGCGCATTTCTCGAAGGGAAGCATGATTTAGACAGACCGTTATCTGCAGACTTCACGCCAGAGCCATTAGCCGATGATCTGAGCGATGTCATCGGTCAGGAACAAGGCAAACGCGGGCTGGAGCTCACTGCGGCTGGCGGTCACAACCTGCTGCTTATCGGCCCACCGGGGACGGGAAAGACCATGCTGGCCAGTCGCCTCAGAGGGCTGCTTCCGCCTCTTAGCAACGATGAGGCACTGGAAAGTGCTGCGATACTCAGCCTGGTCAATTCCGCTACGATACAAAAACAGTGGAAGCAGCGCCCTTTTCGCTCACCGCATCACAGTGCCTCGTTAACCGCTATGGTAGGCGGTGGGTCTATTCCTGCGCCGGGAGAGATCTCTCTGGCGCATAACGGCATACTATTTCTGGACGAATTACCTGAGTTTGAGCGGCGCACGTTGGATGCCCTGCGTGAACCTATCGAGTCCGGGCAAATCCATTTATCCCGCACTCGGGCTAAAATAACCTACCCTGCGCGCTTTCAACTCATTGCTGCAATGAATCCCAGCCCAACGGGTCATTATCAGGGGAACCATAACCGCTGCACCCCAGAACAAACGCTGCGTTACCTCAACCGATTATCAGGACCGTTTCTTGACCGTTTCGATCTCTCCCTCGAAATCCCTTTGCCTCCGCCCGGCATACTCAGCCAGAGCGCAGTGAAAGGGGAAGATAGCGCCACGGTGAAGCAACGCGTTATCGCCGCACAAGAGCGTCAGTATCGGCGACAAAATAAGTTAAACGCGCATCTGGGCAGTCAGGATATACATGAATATTGCCAACTTCGCAGTGATGATGCGCAGTGGCTTGAAGAGGCATTGGCACATCTCGGATTATCTATCCGCGCGTGGCTGCGATTGATAAAGGTCGCCCGAACCATTGCGGATCTCGAGCAATGTGACCATATTACCCGTCAGCATTTGCAGGAGGCCATTGGGTATAGGGCGATCGACAGGTTACTCATTCATTTGCAGAAACTACTGACATAAAAAAAGGGCTTTCGCCCTTTTTTATTAATCATCAGATTCGGTGTAGTCTTCTGCACCTTCCACCTGAGGTTTCCCACCAGACAGCGTGTGGAAACGTTTTGGACGCTTAATACGCGTCATATACTTAGACCACACGCGTTCAGCTTCGGTAACCGGTTCACGTTCACCACGGCATACCGCAACAAACAGTTTTTCTTCTTCCGTTACCGGCTCACGTTTGCCCAGATCCAGCTCGTTGAAAGCATAACCGTGACGCTCAAGCAGTTGTGCTTCTTTAATGGTGAAATCACCATGACGGGAGAATCCACGGGGATAATATTTATTGTCGAAATATCGATTAGTCGTCGTAAAGCTTTCCGCCATCCTGCACGCTCCTAATTCTTTGGCCGAGCTATTTATGGCGCGGAGTATTAGTTACGCTTGACAGAGCGTCAAACAAAAGATTTAAATCATCACGACAAATAATTTTATGGAGCGAGTTGTGGATACGGAATTGTTAAAAACTTTCCTGGAGGTTAGCCGGACACGCCACTTTGGCAGGGCTGCTGAAGCGCTCTATCTGACCCAATCAGCGGTTAGTTTTCGGATCAGACAACTGGAAAATCAATTGGGTGTAAATCTGTTCACCCGACACAGAAACAATATCCGTTTAACCGCGGCGGGTGAGAAATTATTACCTTACGCTGAAACGCTGATGAATACGTGGCAAGCAGCACGCAAGGAGGTCGCGAATACCTCGCGGCATAACGAGTTTTCAATTGGTGCCAGCGCATCCCTTTGGGAATGTATGCTTAATGACTGGTTGAGGCGTTTGTATCGGTCACAAGAGCCACAAACCAGCCTGCAGTTTGAAGCGAGAATCGCTCAACGACAGTCGTTAGTAAAGCAGCTACATGAACGACAGCTTGATCTACTGATCACCACCGAAACGCCCAAAATGGACGAATTTAGCAGCCAACTGTTGGGATATTTCACGCTGGCGCTCTATTGCAGTTCACCTTCGCAAACCAAAGATGAACTGAATTACCTACGCCTGGAATGGGGACCCGATTTTCAACAACACGAAGCGGGACTGATCGCGGGAGATGAAGTGCCGGTTCTGACCACCAGTTCAGCAGAACTGGCCAGGCAGCAACTTTCTGTCCTTAAGGGCTTTAGTTGGTTGCCCGTTAACTGGGCTAAAACAAAAAACGATCTACACACGGTTACCGACAGCACAACACTGTCACGCCCTTTATATGCAGTCTGGCTGCAAAACAGCGACAAGCATGCACTTATTTGCGATCTGCTAAGAACAAGTATTCTGGAAGATTAGAAAGCACTGGCAAGGATGCCAGAAGTAATACAGCAGAAAGGAATAGCTCAAATTGCAGATAAAAAAAATCCTTAGCAAGAATGCTAAGGATTGTTTCTGGCAGGGGCGGAGAGACTCGAACTCGCGACACCCGGTTTTGGAGACCGGTGCTCTACCAACTGAGCTACGCCCCTAAATTTTTTTATCATTAAGCCTGCTTAGTAGCAGGCTTAATTTTCTAATAAGTGGCGGAACGGACGGGACTCGAAC
>NZ_SZXD01000050.1:0-10925 GCF_005281115.1 Citrobacter sp. wls710 | reverse complement strand
GGAATCGTGTGAACGAGGCGCATATTAGCGAGGGTGATGAGGGTTGTCAAAGGACGAAATGCAATTGTGCGTTCGTTTGCTGACAAAATCAGCAAAGCGGCGAACTTTCCGTCTTTTTATGCTTTTGCCCCATTCTGGTGCGCTTCTACCTTTTCCAGGGCAGCCACAGTTATCTGTATAAGCGTACAAAAAATGTCGTTCTTCACTTTGCTCCTTACCTGACGCGGCGTCAGCGTAAAATGCAGCTTCAGACGAAACTGGCAAGTATCTTGCAATCCTGAATCACATGACTGCCAGCACGGGTTCTGGTATTCCGACAGGAGGCAAAATGAACTTCAGACGACTGAAATATTTCGTAAAAATCGTCGATATTGGTAGCCTGACCCAGGCAGCGGAAGTGTTGCACATCGCGCAACCCGCGCTGAGCCAGCAGGTCGCCACGCTGGAAGGCGAACTGGATCAGCAATTGCTGATTCGTACCAAACGCGGCGTCACGCCCACGGAAGCGGGGAAAGTGCTGTATACCCACGCTCGAACGATTTTACGTCAGTGTGAACAGGCGCAACTTGCAGTCAATAATGTTGGCCAGACTCTGAGTGGTCAGGTTTCTATTGGCCTGGCACCGGGTACGGCAGCATCATCCATCACTATGCCACTGTTACAAACAGTACGTGCCGAACTGCCTGATGTACTGGTCTATTTGCATGAAAACAGTGGAGCAGTGCTGAATGACAAACTTCTCAGCGGACAATTAGACATGGCAGTGCTCTATGAGCGCTCGCCCGTGGCGGGCATCAGTTGTCAGCCGTTGCTGAAAGAGGATCTTTTCCTTGTGGGGACGCGTGATTGTCCAGGCCAAAGCGTCGATTTAGCCGCAGTGGCGCAGATGAATCTGTTTTTGCCGCGGGATTACAGTGCGGTGCGTTTGCGGGTGGATGAGGCTTTTTCGCTACGTCGCTTAACGGCCAAAGTCATTGGCGAAATCGAGTCTATCTCGACCTTAACGGCTGCCATTGCCAGCGGTATGGGCGTCACTGTGTTACCCGAATCGGCAGCCCGCGCACTGTGCAATGCAGCAAATGGCTGGATGGCGCGGATTACTGCTCCATCAATGAATCTGCCGCTCTCGTTGAATGTGTCGGCCATGGGGAGCTTGTCGCCACAAGCGCAGGCAGTCAAGGAGATCCTGTTGTCGCTGGTTAGCCGACCAATGCTGGAAAACCGTGAGTTGCAGCTGGTGAGCTAAACCTTATTCCCAAGAGGAATAAGATGCAGGTTTTTATTATTTGTTATGCCGGGCATCAGACTTTAACAATAGCGTAATGTCTGATGTGCCCGGAGTGTAAAGTGAATTTCCAGCAACTTAAAATAATCCGCGAGGCGGCCCGTCAGGATTACAACCTGACGGAAGTCGCGAATATATTGTATACCTCGCAGTCGGGCGTCAGCCGACATATTCGTGAACTTGAAGATGAACTTGGCATCGAAATATTTATTCGTCGCGGGAAACGCCTGCTGGGCATGACCGAACCGGGTAAAGCCTTACTGGGCATTGCCGAACGTATTCTGAATGAGGCCAGCAACGTCCGCCGTCTGGCGGATCTGTTTACCAATGACACCTCAGGTGTTCTGACGATAGCCACCACGCATACCCAGGCGCGCTATAGCCTGCCTGCAGTGATTAAAGCATTTCGTGAGCTTTTCCCGGAGGTGCGTCTGGAACTTATTCAGGGCACGCCACAGGAGATCGAAGCGTTGTTGCAAAATGGCGGAGCAGATATTGGGATTGCCAGTGAACGTCTGAGTAGCGATCCACTGCTGGTGGCTTTTCCCTGGTTTCGTTGGCACCACAGTCTGCTCGTTCCGCACGACCATCCAATCGTCAAGACATCGCCTTTAACGCTGGAATCCATCGCCCATTGGCCGTTAATTACTTATCGCCAGGGAATTACGGGACGTTCGCGTATTGATGAAGCGTTTGCCCGAAAAGGGTTAGTGCCGGATATCATACTCAGCGCCCAGGATTCGGATGTGATTAAAACTTATGTGGCGTTGGGACTGGGTATTGGGCTGGTGGCAGAGCAATCCAGTGGCGAGCAGGAGGAGGGCAGTTTGACCCGTCTGGATACCCGGCATTTATTTGATGCAAACACCGTCTGGCTGGGGTTGAAACGAGGACAACTACAGCGCAACTATGTCTGGCGATTCATCGAGTTATGCAACGCAGGATTATCCGTGGATGAAATTAAGCGCCAGGCAATGGAGCCGGATGAAATGATGATTGACTATCAGATATAAAGCGGGCTTTTCAATATCAATTACGTTGCCACTGGCGCTCTTTTGAGTGCGCCAGTCTTCCACTGACTCTGCGGCCTGCATTGCGCCGTTGTCTGTAGCGAAAAATTAAGCCCCGGTAATAAATGAGACAAAGCGATTAAGCACCCGGCTGACTTCTCGGTTTTTAAGCCATATCATCATAGTATTCACGTTACCTATCTGTGGCGTAATCGCATGGCTACGGATAGGAAAATTATGTTCATACTGTCTGACTACGCTCTCTGGCAACAGGGCAATCCCCATTCCGGCACTCACGCAGCCAAGGATCGCCTGAAAAGAGCCGAACTCCAGGGGATCGGCATAATCGACTCCCTGCAGCCGCAGCCATTGTCCCAGACGGGAGCGATAGTTACACCCCTTAACAAAGACCAGCGGTCTTGACACCTTGAGATCCGCGCCGGTAATGACATCCCGGTGTTCTGCCGCCGTCACCAGTACCAGCGTTTCCTGACATAAAATGTGCGATTGCAGAGGCGAATTTTCCGTGTGCAGTCCCTGATGATCGGCAACGAAAGCGATTTCCAGTTCATTGTTCAGGATGTGCTGCACCAGTACCTCCGTGGGGGAGGTTTTCAGGTTTAGCTCAACGGAAGGCATTTCGCGGTGGAAATTCGCCAGTATCGAAGGCAGACGTACCGCTGCGGTCGTTTCCATTGCGCCGATGCGTAACGGCCCCGCCACTTTTGTTCCATGCATGGACAATTCCGCTTCGTGTAACAGGGCCAGAATTTTGTTGGCATAGCGAAGAAGAAGCTCGCCTTCAGGGGTGATGTAGAGACGATTTTTCTCACGGACAAACAGAGATACGTCAAGGCTGGCTTCCAGCTGTTTGAGACGGGTTGTGACATTCGATGAAACGCAGTGCAGACTACGTGCAGCAGCGGATATGGAACCCGTTTCCGCAACCGTTTTAAACAAATTAAGCGAGGTACTGTTCATAGAAGGTATTACCTAAAGTGAATGTTTTCGTCATTTTTATTAACTTTTTATTATCATTTCCCTGTGTAATATAACAATCAAACTTAATTCGTCTTTTGAGGCCAAAAAATGGATCTCGATCACAGTGCTGTTGGCCATCGTCAGTTGAGTACTGCTGTATTTGGTATGATCGTCTTGACCTTAGGAATGGGAATTGGGCGTTTTTTATATACCCCTATGCTTCCCGTTATGCTTCATGAAGGGCTTTTTACCTTTTCGCAATTATCCTTAATTGCCAGCGCAAACTATGCAGGTTACCTCGTCGGCAGTCTCCTTTTCTCCTTCGGTATTTTCAACGCAATCAATAAGTTAAGAATGCTGTTACTGGCTTCAGCGTTACTCACAGCCCTGCTGATTTTTTTGATGGCACAAGTGACTCAGCCTGAAATTATTCTGTTAATCAGATTCCTTGCGGGTGTGGCAAGCGCGGGAATGATGATATTTGGTTCAATGCTGGTGCTCCAGCATACCCATAATCCTTTTGTTATCGCCTCACTGTTTTCAGGCGTAGGAATAGGCATTTTTATCGGTAATGAATATGTCATTGCTGGCGTGTCTTACGCGTTAGATTCACGCTTGTTGTGGATTGGCGCTTCCATACTTTCAACGATATTTTTCGTCATCCTGGTAATTTTATTGCCGAAAGATAAGCATATGATCCCCCCGGTAAAAGCAGTCGTAAGTGCGGAACCTGAAATCCAGTGGTGGAATTTAGCCTTACTGTATGGTCTGGCCGGATTCGGCTATATCATTGTCGCTACATACTTACCGTTAATGGCCCGGGGGGTTGGCAACACCTTTTTAGCCGACCATATCTGGTCCATTGTCGGTCTTGCCGTTATTCCTGGATGCTATGGCTGGTTATGGGCTGCGCGCAAGTGGAATATATTATCCTGCCTAAGTGTTAACTTAATTGTTCAGGCGAGTTGCGTAGTCATGGCCATATTTATTAACTCACCACTGCTACTAACCATTAGCTGTATTGGTTTTGGCGGCACATTCATGGGGACCAGTTCTTTGGTCATGCCGCTGGCAAGAAAAATAAGGGCACCAAAAAATATTAACCTTCTTGGCCTCGTTACGCTGACTTATGGGGTCGGGCAGATCGTCGGTCCATTAATTGTCAGTGCTTTCCAGAGCAATAAAAATGGAATGACCTATTCCATATTATTGGGTGCAGCCTCGTTATTCATCGCAGCAGGGATTAGCTATTTACAATACAGTAAAGTTAAATATTCAGACAGTTGGAGCAAAGAATGAAAAAAATGACAGTGGCTATACTGGGTATGGGACCGCGTGGTTTAAGTATTCTGGAAAGGATTTGTGCCCTGCATACAGAGTCTGCGATTAATGAACATATGCAGATCATTATTATTGATAAAAATGCCATGGGTGTGGGAGCGCATAGTTTGTCTCAGCCCGATCATTTATTAGTTAATACTGTTGCCTGTCAAATAACATTGTTTGGCGATGCGACCGTAAAAAATGCCGGCCCTTTTCGCCCGGGCCCATGTTTTCATCAATGGGCTAACAATCAGGGTTATCGCAAAGTGAATGATCGCTATATAAAAAGCGAAACAGGTAGAGCTATTGATGCAAATGATTACTTGCCTCGTCGCTTATTGGGGGAATATTTGAATTGGGCGTATGAGAGAATACTAAAAACGGTATTGTGCGTCCCTTTATGAACGATGGTTATCATCCAGGCGGGCTGGATATTGATATCAATCAGCATCCGATTAACTGCCTTGGGGAAACGCAAGAATCGATTTGGGTGTTAGGCAATCCAGCGGAAGGGGCTAATTTTTACACTTACGTATTGCCCCGACCCCTTGTCAATTCGAGGTTCCTGGTCGATGCCGGGCGTTGTGTAACCGATATGTATCAACAATTGCACCATCGCAATGTTCAGCATGAGGTTGTCATTAATGCAGACTGAGCAAATCCAGACGCACGGTAATCTCTGGCAAAATCTGCAATCCTCAATGATTGTGATCTCATTGGGTGTTTTCCTTGCATCCTGTGTGCTTGCCGGTAAATATCCCGTGATGTCTGCTTTTGCACTCGTTGCGTCAATATTGTATATCCTGTCAACTTTTTCATTCTGGTGGAAAAAATCATCGGCAAGAAGTGGGATCCTCATTTTTATCGCTTCGATGATTTTTCTACTGACAGCAAACAAGAGTGGGGAACTTAACCTCCTCGCTGTTTTTGTACGATATTCAGACGTCATGCTCTTGCTGGTGGGGATTGCATTACTCCGGCAGGTGATGAACGCGATAAATTTTAACGCTGCGCTGGGGGCATATTTACTGCAGAAAAAACCGTCTCGAGTCACATTGTCCATTACGTTGCTGACCGCTTTTTTAACCTGGCCAATGAGCCTTGGGGCCATTCCGCTCCTGCTTGATAGCCTGAAAAAAGTGGTTCAACCGAAGTTTAACCTGGCGAAGATTGTCACTCGTACGGTATGTATCACGATGGTTTTAATGCCGACGACTATTGGTGCTGCGGCAGTATGGGCAGCTATGCCGGATATCCCTCATGTTCCGGCGATGCTGGTCGGCATTCCCCTGTTTTTATTCAGTATCCTGTTAAACCAGAAATCGCGTGTCCAACTGGTTGCCGAAGATAGTCATACGGTTTCTGACCGCGGCAATATGACCTCGATTCTTGCTTTTATCGGCTTGTTTTGGGGAAGCTTTATTCTATCTTTGAGCGTGCTGGGGTTGAATCCTTTGCAGAGCATCACCTTCACGGCAGTTGTTCTTTTTATCGTCAGCCATTTTGTGAATCGCAAAAAGCAGTGGGCACAACAACTGTCTGAATCTGCTCAGGGGATCTCCGGCGAAGTGGTATTACTCCTGGCATGTAGCCTATTAACATCGGTATGTATGATGTTATTTGCAAACATCCCGCAAGGCATTACAGCGTTTGTTAGCGGTCTTACAACTTTTCAGTGCTATGCCATTATTTTATTTGTTCTGCCCTTGCCTGGTATCCTCGGTATTCATCCCCTAATTATATTTAGCGTGTCGTGGTCGATTTTTTCCGACTATCTTTCCGGCAGCGTGGTGGATTATCAGATTTGGATTTGCCTTTTTATTGCTACGCAACTGCTATCTCCGGTATCGATAAACGCAATTTTTGCTGCTAACAGCCTTAATGTTTCTCCCGGCAGAACCAGTTTCCAGATGCATTATGGTTATGTTCTGCTGTTTAACCTGTTTGCGCTTAGCTACCTCGGCGCATTATCCACAATCATTTAGTTTACAGGAGTTGTTATGCCCTACGTAAATATTAAGATCACTAAAGAAGGTGTGACCGATAAACAAAAGAAACAGCTGATGGAAGGTGCGACTCAGCTACTGGTGGATGTGCTTAATAAAAACCCTGCTACAACCATTGTGGTTATTGACGAAGTCGATACCGATAACTGGGGGATTGGCGGCGTACCGGTGACCGAGTTGCGTAAAAAAAGCCAGTAATAGTGAATGTGATGGCGGGGGAACGTGCGTTCCTCGCCTGATATCCGCAGTCATCGTATTTTGCCCAAGATGCAGGTAATGATATTGGCCCTTGCCGGTGTCATAAGTTGAGAAAAATAACCAACATACATTATTGTCTCTTTTCTGAGGATGTCATATATGCATGCTTATCATCATATACGTTTGGGTAATACCTCGATTAATGTTAAAAAAAGCTTTGATGAGTTGCTACCTGATCCCTGGCTTAAAGCTGAAGATGGAAAATTTCGTTTTCGAAGTTATCTTCAGGCAAAAGCAGGGTGTGAAAAATATTTTAGTTTGTGTGAGGCCGGAGTTTTCTTTCAGTCTGAAAAAGTTAATACGTATTCAGGTGGTATCAGCAGAAAGTATCCAGAAATAAAACAGGATGTTGCCGAAGAAGTTATGAATCTGGTATTTAGCAAATTACTGCCATTGCTACCGAAGGAGAACTATAACGTAGGTATTCATCAAATAAGAATTACAACACATGATCGACAACCGGGCTATCCAGCTCCGGAAGGTATACATCAGGATGGCTTTAAGTTCATTGCCGTCTATTGCAGCGAAATGGAAAATATCGCCGGTGGCGATACTACGTTAATCCCTCATCACGACGGCGGAAATGACGCAACAACCTTCAAAATTCTGGCGGGGGAGGCGATCATTTTCAATGATGTTAATTATCTGCATTATACCGCACCTATCGTACCGCTGTTGCCCGGGAAAGGATTTCGGGATGTGTTTGTCATTACGTTTGATATCGAGAGTGAAAAATAATGAACATCTTACTGTGCCCACCCAAAATTCTTTTACAACACTCGCCAAACGCCTGGCATGAACTCCAGCAATCAACGCCGTTAGTGATAGCCACCTGCGCTAGTCAAAAAGCGGCGATCTTGCATCATATGGGGAATGATTTTACCTTTCTGTTTTATGAAAACTTTAACGATAATCCCCTGGTAGAACTGGATATTTATCATTATGCTCGTTCGAACAACGCCAGCGGTATTTACTTCCTGGCTGAAATTGATGTGCTCAGAGCGGCAAGGATCAGCGATCGTTTAGGTTTAACGCAGGGGCGTGAGAATGCGGTGATCCTGTTTCGCGATAAGTTTCTGATGAAATCCCGTGTGCAGCAATATCAGTTACCGATTCCAGCAATGGCTCGCGTGGGAAATGCGACGGCAATGGCCTCATTTATTGCGCAACAAGGATATCCCTGCGTGATTAAACCAAATGATGGACGTGGATCTCTGGGAGTGGTGGTTTTAAAAAATGAAGGTCAGTTATTTAAATATCTGGCGCAGATGAAATCCTCTGAATACCATAATCTGTTAATCGAGAAGTTTATCGAAGGTGAGGCTTATCAGATCAACGCGTTGTATCTGCAGGGGAAACCCATATTTATTTCCGCCTCTCGGGCCACGGTATCTTGTCTTGATTTTCTATCAGGGCAAACCTTAGGGCTGGTCATGGAAGATGATAATCCACTACACCAGAAGTTGATTGACTATACAAAATACCTTGCAAAAGAAGTCTTCCCTATTGAGAAAAACACCTTACTTCATCTTGAGGTATTTGTGGATCAGGGCGGTAATATTATTTTCGGCGAGCTTGCCTGCCGGTTAGGCGGATGTTTCGTTAATGAAGAGTTAGGTGCGGCGTTTGGCCTCGATCCGCGTATGACATGGCTGAAGGCCTGTCTGAACGAAACGTATCCGCGGGATTTAGCGCAAAGAATACCTGTTATCCGGGTTGGACAACTGAATGTGCCGCCTTCTCAAGGAACCTTACAGGCTATTGCGGATAAATGTCCGTTACCTTTTGTGATCAATTATCGGGCTACAGGTGTTGTCGGACGTCATTACGATGTGATGAAACTGACGAATGGTGAGATTGTCAGTGCTATTGTTGAAGGTGAGTCCAGTCGCGAAATTGAGGAACATCTTGCGATGCTAACGCAATGGGTGATCGATAATACGCATTGGGTTAAAGATACGGTGCACTGAATATATTCATGATGGTGCCAGCGAAAACTATTGTTATCTGAACAACCGGCCTGGAGAGGTACTGGATGAGAGTATTGGCAGGTATTATCCTCTGTTTTCTCGTCGGGCAGGGATTCACTTTCTGTAACGTTCCGCTGGGCATGATGTTTGGTGCCCTTTTTACCGTGTTTATGCTCAAACGTATTGGGTTCTCCGTATCCTCAATGCCGGGGAGTATCACGGTTATCCAGCTTTCTCTCGGAATCTCGATAGGGATTATGTTCAGAGATTTTTCATATGGCGAGCATCGGCAGATAAGCCTTTTGTTTGCTTTGTTATTACTCTGCTTATCTTTACAATTTACCTTGAGTTACTTCTGGTGTGTGCGGCGGTTAGGCTGGAGTAAAGAAGAGGCGCTTTTAGGTGCGGTGCCAGGAGCGATGGCGGCGGTACTGGCGTTAGCCTCCCATATTAAGACGCCGCCACAAAAGATTGTGATCTCGCATTCTCTGCGTCTCATTACCCTGACGTTTCTGGCCGGGTATATCACGCGTGGGGCATCTGCAGATATTCTGGCAGCGACTCCAGCCGTTTTATTCTCCGGGCACAATCTGCTTTGGCTGACCGGAATGGTATTAGCAGGATATATTGCGGGGAAGTTTCTGGAGCGCTTACATTTCCCTGCACCCTTTATGATAACCTCGCTGGTTTGCGCGGCGGCATTGCACCCTTTATCTTCACAACCGCTAATTTTTCCCGATCTCTTTAACCAGATTAGCATGGTGTTGATGGGGATCTTGCTGGGGCATCATTTTACGACTTATTCGATGGCTGAATTTAGTCGTCATCTTCGGTCTTCGGTACAGCTTGTTCTGATTGGACTGGGGGTGACGATAATCATGGCATTTATCTCGGCGCGCTTGCTGGATTATCCCTTCCCGGTGTTGATGCTCTCCTGGGTTCCCGGCAGCGTGGAGTCGATGTCATTTGCTGCGCTGGCGTTAAAAGCGGATGCGAGCTTTGTTATGGCGAATCATATTATTCGTATGCTTCTCATTCATACCGTTCCAGCATTGGTTTTCTTTCGCAAAAGACAGATGAAAGTGGATTAATGTCTTCCTTGAAGAGCAAGGTAATGTTGTGGCGTTGCGGTTATTATTGCGCTTATCCGCCACTGGCCCAAAGGCGAGAGATTGATTGCCGAAGCGCTTGACGTCGTGCCTGAAAAAATCTGGCCTTCATGCTATCGCTGATGCTCCTCCGGTGCAGTCCGGATATGGAAGGTGCGCCGTATTTCGTTTATCAGATCTGTCATAATCCTTTGAACCGCAAAAACAGTTTTCACGCTTTATTACGCTCAGGAAATCACAATGAATCTGATGAATAATTGTGCATCGCTCGCCGCAGATGTTTTATTAAAATATAATATCCGGAGGTGCTCTATGTATACCACTCGTCTGAAAAAGGTTGGCGGATCCGTCATACTGGCGGTCCCTCCCGCCGTGCTGAAAACGCTGGGGCTGTCGACGGACAGCGAAGTGGGTATGACCATTGATGATGGCTGCCTGATTATTGAACCCCAGAAACGGCCCCGTTATTCGCTTGAGGAACTGCTGGCACAGTGCGATCCGCACGCCGAAATGAGCGACGAGGATCGGATATGGATTGATGCGCCTGCGGTGGGCAAAGAGGTCCTGTAAATGGACAGAGGGGAAATCTGGCTCGTCTCACTGGATCCTACAGCCGGACATGAACAAAGCGGAAAATGTCCGGTACTTATCGTATCGAAGGCATCATTTAATAAGTTCACCCGGCTACCTATTGTCGTTCCCGTCACCAGTGGCGGAAACTTTGCTCGCACGGCAGGTTTCACTGTTTCACTGGAAGGGGCGGGGACAAAAACAATGGGCGTTATTGGCTGCGACTAGCCCAGAACTATAGATATGGCGGCCCGGAACGGCAAGTGTCTGGAACGCATACCTGACGCCGTTGTCAATGAGGTGCTTGCAAGGCTGGATGCGATTCTGAGTTAACACCAGAGACGCAAAAAAGCAAAAAGCCCGCTTAGTTTCCTAAGCAGGCTTTTTAAATTTGGCTCCTCTGACTGGACTCG
>NZ_SZXD01000049.1:0-5271 GCF_005281115.1 Citrobacter sp. wls710 | reverse complement strand
ATGAACAGGATATCCGGCGTCTCTGGCAGGAGAAAGTGGATGCAATGCAGGAGTCTGCCACCCGTCAGCGTGAACAGGATACCATCAGGAAGTTTACTGAAGAGAAAAAATCCGAATGAAAAATCTGCAGTGTTTTATGACCTCATAAGTTAACTGAAAGGATATTCAGTGATTAATATATAAGCGGAGGTAATAAAGAATGCATACCTTTATTTTTCTTGTGCTGATAAAAAATATTAACGGTGGCGGAAGCTGGAATGTTACACCCATGCCAAATACGGACGTATGCGTGCAGGTTCTTCGGACAATCGAAGCACATGGCGGCAGGGGCTTTGGAAATACAGGGGAGTGTATTGAAGTTAAAACAAATGAACCTTTGAACAGCGTGATGGAAACACTAAATGGTGGTGGGCAATGAGTGCTTACTGCTTCGAAGGAAAATGAAATGAAGTCGATATATTTAAAATCTGTTCTGGCTTTTATATTTGTTGGCGTTATGGCTATGATTGTATGTATTCCTTTTTACATCGTTTACCTTGCGCAACAACCTGCAACACCAGAACAACTGACAGAGATTTTACAGGAAACTCCCTGTGCAGCAGAAGCATTTCAGGAGACACTTAATTATCAGTCTGAACCTTTAACACTTGGTAAGGCAAATAAAATCGCATCAGAATGCAGAAAAAGAAACGAAATGGCAGAGGTGAAACGGGTAAGAGAAAATGAGCGCAATAAGATTCGCGAAAAACAAATTCAGGCATTAAATGATGCTCATTCAGTAAAGGAACGTTAATCCTGGTTTCCTGTTAAAAGCCTCCATCTCTTATTTGTGCTGTGGTTTCAGGAATGGCACTGCGTGATATATCCACGGCCACAGACTGATATTTTCCTTTTTTAAACGCACTAAGGAATACTCATATGAGTAATAACCCACTTGAGGCCGTCACTCAGGCGGTTAACTCCCTCGTCACAGCACTGAAACTGCCTGACGAATCAGCAAAGGCCAATGAAGTGCTGGGCGAAATGAGCTTCCCGCAGTTCAGCCGTCTGCTGCCGTATCGTGATTACAACCAGGAATCCGGTCTGTTCATGAATGACACCACGATGGGCTTTATGCTGGAAGCCATTCCCATCAATGGGGCGAATGAGTCCATTGTGGAGGCCCTCGATCACATGCTGCGCACCAAACTGCCGCGCGGTATTCCGTTGTGTATCCATCTGATGTCCAGTCAGCTGGTTGGTGACAGGATTGAATACGGGCTGCGTGAGTTCTCCTGGTCAGGTGAACAGGCTGAACGGTTTAACGCCATTACCCGGGCCTATTATATGAAAGCGGCAGCGACACAGTTTCCGCTGCCGGAGGGGATGAATCTGCCCCTGACCCTGCGCCATTACCGGGTGTTTATCTCGTACTGTTCTCCTTCGAAGAAAAAAAGCCGGGCCGACATTCTGGAAATGGAAAACCTGGTGAAAATCATCCGGGCGTCGTTACAGGGGGCCAGTATCACCACACAGACGGTGGATGCACAGGCCTTTATCGATATTGTCGGGGAGATGATTAACCATAACCCGGACTCCCTGTACCCGAAAAGACGTCAGCTGGACCCGTATTCTGATCTGAATTATCAGTGTGTGGAGGACAGTTTTGATCTGAAAGTCCGGGCTGATTACCTGACGCTGGGCCTGCGTGAGAACGGCAGGAACAGCACGGCCCGCATCCTGAATTTCCATCTGGCCCGTAACCCGGAAATCGCCTTCCTGTGGAACATGGCCGACAACTACAGCAACCTGCTGAACCCGGAACTGTCCATCTCCTGTCCGTTCATCCTGACGCTGACTCTGGTGGTGGAAGACCAGGTGAAAACCCACAGCGAAGCCAACCTGAAGTACATGGACCTGGAGAAAAAGTCGAAGACCTCCTATGCCAAATGGTTTCCGTCCGTGGAGAAAGAGGCGAAGGAGTGGGGGGAACTGCGTCAGCGGCTGGGCTCCGGTCAGTCCTCCGTGGTGTCCTACTTCCTCAACATCACAGCATTCTGCAAGGACAATAATGAAACGGCGCTGGAAGTGGAGCAGGACATCCTGAACAGCTTTCGTAAAAACGGTTTTGATCTGATTTCACCGCGCTTTAACCACATGCGCAATTTCCTGACCTGCCTGCCCTTTATGGCCGGGAAAGGGCTGTTTAAACAGCTGAAAGAGGCCGGAGTGGTTCAGCGCGCAGAGAGCTTTAATGTTGCCAACCTGATGCCGTTAGTGGCGGATAACCCCCTGACACCGGCAGGTCTGCTGGCACCCACCTACCGTAACCAGCTGGCGTTTATCGATATTTTCTTCCGGGGGATGAATAACACCAATTACAACATGGCGGTCTGTGGCACCTCCGGGGCCGGTAAAACCGGGCTGATACAGCCACTTATCCGCAGCGTGCTGGACTCCGGGGGCTTTGCCGTGGTGTTCGACATGGGGGATGGCTACAAGTCCCTGTGTGAGAACATGGGCGGGGTGTATCTGGACGGTGAAACCCTGCGCTTTAACCCGTTTGCGAACATCACCGATATTGACCAGTCAGCGGAGCGTGTCCGCGACCAGCTGTCGGTGATGGCCAGCCCCAACG
Organism: Citrobacter sp. wls710; assembly: GCF_005281115.1. Classification (NCBI taxonomy): domain Bacteria; kingdom Pseudomonadati; phylum Pseudomonadota; class Gammaproteobacteria; order Enterobacterales; family Enterobacteriaceae; genus Citrobacter; species Citrobacter sp. wls710. Next base: position 2,654 of record NZ_SZXD01000049.1, on the reverse strand, counting down.
GTAACCTGGATGAAGTGCATGAAGGTCTGCTGCTGCAGGCGGTCAGGGCCTCCTGGCTGGCCAAAGAGAACAGAGCACGTATTGATGACGTGGTGGATTTCCTGAAAAACGCCAGTGACAGCGAGCAGTATGCCGGGTCACCGACTATCCGCAGCCGTCTGGACGAAATGATTGTGCTGCTTGACCAGTACACTGCCAACGGCACTTACGGCCAGTATTTTAACTCTGATGAGCCGTCCCTGCGGGATGACGCAAAAATGGTGGTGCTGGAGCTGGGCGGACTGGAAGACCGTCCGTCACTGCTGGTTGCGGTGATGTTCTCCCTGATTATCTACATCGAGAACAGGATGTACCGCACGCCGCGTAACCTCAAGAAACTGAACGTTATTGATGAAGGCTGGCGTCTGCTGGACTTCAAAAATCGCAAGGTCGGTGAGTTTATTGAGAAAGGTTACCGTACCGCCCGCCGTCATACCGGTGCCTATATCACCATCACACAGAACATCGTCGACTTTGACTCTGACAAGGCCTCCAGTGCTGCCCGCGCGGCATGGGGTAACTCCTCCTACAAAATTATCCTCAAACAGAGTGCGAAGGAGTTCGCAAAATACAACCAGCTGTATCCGGACCAGTTCCAGCCACTGCAGCGCGACATGATTGGTAAGTTTGGTGCGGCCAAAGACCAGTGGTTCAGTTCCTTCCTGCTGCAGGTGGAAAACCATTCCTCCTGGCACCGTCTGTTTGTGGACCCGTTAAGCCGCGCCATGTACAGCTCTGACGGCCCGGATTTTGAGTTTGTGCAGCAGAAACGCAGGGAGGGCCTGAGTATTCATGAGGCGGTGTGGCAGCTGGCGTGGAAGAAGTCAGGGCCGGAGATGGCTTCGCTGGAAGCCTGGCTGGAAGAACATGAGAAATACAGGAGTGTTGCATGACCACAACGCAAAAAACGACGGATGTTACAGCCCCCCGACGCAGCCACTGGTGGTGGACGGTGCCGGGATGCCTGGCAATGGTGTTACTGAACGCAGCCGTCAGTTACGGCATTGTCAGACTGAACGCACCGGTGACTGCCGCCTTCAACATGAAACAGACTGTGGATGCATTTTTTGACAGCGCCAGTCAGAAACAACTGTCAGAAGCACAGTCAAAAGCCCTTTCAGCGCGTTTTAACACGGCACTGGAAGCCAGCCTGCAGGCGTGGCAGCAGAAACACCACGCGGTCATTCTGGTGTCGCCTGCCGTGGTACAGGGGGCTCCGGATATCACCCGGGAAATCCAGCAGGATATTGCCCGGCGAATGAGAGCGGAACCATGAGATGCCGGGGGCTGATTGCCCTGCTGATATGGGGGCAGAGTGTGGCCGCCGCCGATCTTGGTACCTGGGGTGATCTGTGGCCGGTAAAGGAGCCGGACATGCTGACGGTGATCATGCAGCGCCTGACGGCACTGGAGCAGTCCGGTGAGATGGGCCGGAAAATAGATGCCTTTAAGGAGCGGGTGATCCGCAACAGTCTGCGGCCCCCTGCCGTGCCCGGTATCGGACGCACGGAGAAATACAGCAGCCGGTTGTTTGACCCGTCCGTCAGACTGGCTGCGGATATCCGGGATAACGAAGGGCGGGTGTTTGCCCGTCAGGGTGAAGTGATGAATCCGCTGCAGTATGTGCCTTTTAACCAGACGCTGTATTTCATCAATGGCGATGATCCGGCGCAGGTGGCCTGGATGAAACGCCAGACGCCGCCCACACTGGAGAGCAAAATTATCCTCGTGCAGGGCAGTATCCCGGAGATGCAGAAGTCTCTGGACAGCCGTGTTTACTTTGACCAGAACGGTGTGCTCTGCCAGCGCCTCGGCATTGATCAGGTCCCGGCACGGGTGAGCGCCGTTCCCGGCGATCGCTTCCTGAAGGTGGAATTTATTCCGGCAGAGGAGGGCAGAAAATGAAGCGAAGCCTGTGGCTGCTGATGTTATTCCTTCTCGCCGGTCATGTCCCTGCGGCATCTGCGGATTCTGCCTGTGAGGGGCGTTTTGTAAACCCGATCACGGATATCTGCTGGAGCTGTATTTTCCCGCTCTCGCTGGGCAGTATCAAAGTCAGTCAGGGTAAGGTCCCCGACACGGCGAACCCGTCGATGCCCATTCAGATTTGTCCGGCACCGCCGCCGCTGTTCAGGCGTATCGGGCTGGCCATTGGTTACTGGGAGCCGATGGCGCTGACGGACGTCACCCGGTCACCGGGATGCATGGTGAACCTGGGCTTCAGCCTGCCGGCTTTTGGTAAAACGGCACAGGGAACGGCGAAAAAGGATGAGAAGCAGGTGAACGGGGCGTTCTATCACGTTCACTGGTACAAATACCCGCTGACGTACTGGCTTAACATCATCACATCGCTGGGCTGTCTGGAAGGTGGTGACCTGGATATCGCTTATCTTTCTGAAATTGACCCCACCTGGACGGACAGCAGCCTGACCACCATTCTCAATCCGGAAGCTGTCATCTTTGCCAATCCGATAGCACAGGGGGCCTGTGCAGCAGATGCCATTGCCAGCGCCTTTAATATGCCTCTCGATGTTCTGTTCTGGTGTGCCGGTTCGCAGGGAAGTATGTACCCGTTCAATGGCTGGGTGAGTAATGAGTCCAGTCCGTTGCAGTCC
>NZ_SZXD01000068.1:0-3903 GCF_005281115.1 Citrobacter sp. wls710 | reverse complement strand
AGGCGCAGCCGCGCAAAATTATCTCCAGCCCGACATGGTCAGGCCTGGAAGATGAACATGTGTCTTATAACGCCGGTTATACCAACGTTCATGAGCTGATCCCATGGCGTACGCTGTCTGGTCGCCAGCAGTTGTATCAGGATCACCAGTGGATGCGTGATTTCGGTGAAAGCCTGCTGGTTTACCGTCCGCCAATCGATACCCGTTCAGTGAAAGCGGTGATCGGCGAGAAGTCTAACGGTAACCCGGAAAAAGCGCTCAACTTCCTGACACCGCACCAGAAATGGGGTATCCACTCCACCTACAGCGACAACTTGCTGATGCTGACGTTGTCACGTGGTGGTCCGATTGTGTGGATGAGCGAAGTCGATGCGAAAGACCTGGGAATCGAAGATAACGACTGGATCGAAGTCTTCAACAGCAACGGCGCGCTGACGGCGCGTGCAGTTGTCAGCCAGCGTGTACCGGCCGGGATGACCATGATGTACCACGCGCAGGAACGTATCGTTAACCTGCCGGGTTCAGAAATTACCCAGCAGCGCGGCGGGATCCACAACTCGGTGACCCGTATTACGCCGAAACCGACCCATATGATCGGCGGCTATGCGCAGCTGGCCTACGGCTTTAACTACTACGGTACCGTCGGTTCAAACCGTGATGAGTTCGTGGTTGTACGTAAGATGAAGAACATTAACTGGTTGGATGGCGAAGGCAATGACCAGGTACAGGAGAGCGTAAAATGAAAATTCGTTCACAAGTCGGCATGGTGCTGAATCTCGATAAGTGCATCGGCTGCCACACCTGTTCAGTGACCTGTAAAAACGTCTGGACCAGCCGTGAAGGTATGGAATACGCCTGGTTCAATAACGTGGAAAGTAAGCCTGGCGTCGGTTTCCCGAATGACTGGGAAAATCAGGAAAAATGGAAGGGCGGCTGGATCCGTAAAATCAACGGTAAACTGCAACCGCGCATGGGTAACCGTGCGCTGCTGCTGGGAAAAATCTTTGCTAACCCGCATCTACCGGGTATGGATGACTACTACGAGCCGTTTGATTTCGACTATCAGAATCTGCACACCGCGCCGGAAGGCAGCAAAGCGCAGCCGATTGCCCGTCCGCGCTCGTTGATTACCGGTCAGCGGATGGACAAAATTACCAGCGGTCCGAACTGGGAGGAAATTCTGGGCGGCGAATTCGAAAAACGCGCCAAAGACCAGAACTTCGAAAACATGCAGAAGGCGATGTACGGCCAGTTCGAAAACACCTTCATGATGTACCTGCCGCGCCTGTGTGAGCATTGCCTTAACCCGGCGTGTGTGGCGACCTGCCCAAGCGGTGCTATCTACAAGCGTGAAGAAGATGGCATCGTGCTGATCGACCAGGACAAGTGCCGCGGCTGGCGTATGTGCATCACCGGCTGCCCGTACAAGAAGATTTACTTCAACTGGAAGAGCGGGAAGTCCGAGAAGTGCATCTTCTGCTACCCGCGTATCGAAGCGGGTCAACCGACCGTTTGCTCCGAAACCTGTGTTGGCCGTATCCGTTATCTCGGCGTACTGCTGTATGACGCCGATGCGATCGAAAGCGCGGCCAGCACCGAGCACGAAAAAGATCTGTACCAGCGCCAACTGGACGTGTTCCTCGATCCGAACGATCCGGCAGTCATTGAACAGGCGCTAAAAGATGGTATTCCACTGAGCGTCATCGATGCTGCACAGCAGTCTCCGGTTTACAAAATGGCGATGGACTGGAAGCTGGCGCTGCCGCTGCATCCGGAATACCGCACGCTACCGATGGTTTGGTACGTGCCGCCTTTGTCACCGATTCAGTCTGCCGCCGACGCGGGCGAGCTTGGCAGCAACGGTATTCTGCCGGATGTAGACAGTCTGCGTATCCCGGTTCAGTACCTGGCGAACCTGTTGACCGCTGGCGACACCCAGCCGGTACTGTTGGCGCTGAAACGTATGCTGGCAATGCGTCACTATAAACGTGCGGAAACTGTTGACGGTAAAGTTGATACCCGTGCGCTGGAAGAGGTGGGCTTAAGCGAAGCACAGGCGCAGGAAATGTATCGTTACCTGGCGATTGCTAATTACGAAGATCGTTTCGTGGTGCCAAGCAGCCATCGTGAACTGGCGCGTGACGCATTCCCGGAGAAAAGCGGTTGTGGCTTTACCTTCGGCGATGGTTGCCACGGTTCTGATACCAAATTCAATCTGTTCAACAGCCGCCGCATCGACGCTGTTGATGTGACCAGCAAAACGGAGCCGCACCAATGATTGAACTCGTCATTGTTTCGCGTCTGCTCGAGTACCCGGATGCTGCCTTATGGCAGCATCAGCAGGAACTTTTCGATGCACTCGCGTCATCTGAGAACCTGGAGAAGGAGGATGCCCAGACCCTGGGCGTTTTCCTGCGCGATTTAACCGCGCAGGACATGCTGGATGTACAGGCCGCTTATAGCGAACTGTTTGACCGTGGCCGTGCCACATCGCTGCTGCTGTTTGAACATGTACACGGTGAATCCCGCGATCGTGGTCAGGCGATGGTTGACCTGATGGCACAGTATGAGCAGCACGGTTTGCAGCTCGACAGCCGCGAACTTCCCGATCATCTGCCGCTGTATCTGGAATACCTTGCGCAGTTGCCGAAAAGCGAAGCGTTAGGGGGGTTACAGGATATCGCGCCGATTCTGGCTTTGCTCAGCGCTCGTTTGCAACAGCGTGAAAGCCGTTACGCGGTGTTGTTCGACTTGCTGTTAAAACTGGCGAATACCGTTATCGATAGCGACAAAGTGGCTGAAAAAATTGCGGATGAAGCGCGTGATGATACCCCGCAGGCACTGGATGCGGTCTGGGAAGAAGAGCAGGTGAAATTCTTCGCCGATCAGGGGTGCGGCGAGTCGGAAATCACCGCTCACCAGCGTCGTTTTGCCGGGGCCGTTGCGCCGCAGTATCTGAATATCTCCACCGGAGGACAGCAATAATGCACTTCCTGAATACGTTCTTCTTTGACATCTATCCGTACATCGCGGGTTCTGTCTTTCTGATCGGCAGCTGGCTGCGTTATGACTATGGGCAATATACCTGGCGCGCGGCGTCCAGCCAGATGCTGGATCGCAAAGGGATGAACCTGGCGTCGAACCTGTTCCATATCGGGATCCTGGGAATTTTTGCCGGACACTTTCTGGGCATGCTGACGCCGCACTGGATGTATGAGGCGTGGCTACCGCTTGAAGTGAAACAAAAGATGGCCATGTTCGCGGGCGGCGCCTCAGGCGTGATGTGTCTGGTCGGCGGCGTGCTGCTGCTGAAACGTCGTCTGTTCAGCCCACGCGTGCGGGCCACCACCACTGGTGCGGATATTCTGGTGCTGTCCATTCTGGTTATCCAGTGTGCCCTTGGCCTGCTGACCATTCCGTTCTCCGCTCAGCATATGGACGGTAGCGAGATGATGAAACTGGTGAACTGGGCGCAAACTGTGGTGACCTTCCACGGCGGCGCGTCTGAATATCTGGATGGCGTGGCGTTTATCTTCCGCATGCACTTGGTGCTGGGTATGACGCTGTTCCTGCTGTTCCCGTTCTCGCGTCTGGTGCACATCTGGAGCGTTCCAGTTGAATACCTGACCCGCAAATACCAGATCGTTCGTGCGCGTCACTAATCGGTTATCTGTGTAAGATAAAACCCTGCTCCGGCGGGGTTTTTTTATGCCTGTTTGCCGGATGGCGGCGTAACCGCCTTATCCGGCCTACACAGGCGTCAGCTCTCTGTATGCCTGATAAGCGCAGCGCATCAGGCCTATTGCGGGCACGTATTGAGGGCAGAATATAGTGCATTGCAGTTGGATTGGGTGTTGATGCTTTATGAAGTAATGGTGGTGGGGGAAGGATGACTCAGCGCTG
>NZ_SZXD01000021.1:0-71015 GCF_005281115.1 Citrobacter sp. wls710 | reverse complement strand
GACAGGGTAAAGCGGATGCCGGGCCATAATTGGGGGGAATTACTGACACAGAGTGCCGTTTCAGCCCCACTGCGCCAGCCTTCTATTTTATAGCGGGTGAAATCCTCCCCGTGCTGTTCGTCCTTGAAACGGCCCGGATAATCAAAAATCTCATACTGTGCCCACTGACCATTCAGGTTATCCGCTTCCTGCTCATAATATCCGGGCCAGTCGGGGACTTTAAACGTGTAGTCCTGGCTCGTCACGGAAGAGGGGCTGACGGTGGCCTCGTAACGGAACTGGCTGATGCACTCCGTGGTGACTTCCGTGGTTGTGTTCGGATTGAACGCTATGGAGGCCGGAAGCCGGGACAGTCCGGCGACGTTATCGCAGAGCGTCATTTTCTGGTCGGCTCCCTCCGGGGAGAACCGGTCAAAAAAGAAAATCCCTTCCTCGGACCACAGTCGTGTCAGGAACGCAAGGTCAGACTCGCCGTACTGGACGCAGAATTCCCGTGCAGGGTGGTCCTCGTAAAAACAGGGCGTCCAGGTGGTGATGCCGTTTTCACGCAGCAGGGTGTCAGAGATAGCCTGAATATCCTGCTGCTGGAAAATGCGGAAGTTCTGCCGCAGGGCGCAGCGCCAGAGAGGGGGCTGAATTCTGAAGCGGTACTGCATCTGCCAGCCGTCGTGCTCTTTCATGCCAAAGGTGGAAATCACGCCGCTGATACGGCGCAGCACCTGTGCACCCTGCCAGAGGGTCAGGGTGGCATTTTTTTCAAGCAGTTCTTCAGCACGCTGGCGGAAAGAGTCGCTGGCGACATCCACCTCCAGCATAAAGGGGAGTGAATATTTCTGGACCAGACGGAAACTGACCACCGCGAAGGTGGTGGAACTCTGCCCGTCAACTTCCAGCGTGAAACGAAGTCCTTTCAGTGACATAAAATGCCTCTCTGATGCATGACAGGAAAATAAATACTGCGGCAGTAGCTGAGAGTGATATTTATATTCAGGCACGCTACCGCCGAAGTTTCCGGCATCTGCCATCTCCCGTGAATAAAAACGTAATGCGATATTCTTCGAATGGTTTTAGCTTTTCTCTGCATATTTTGAGCAGTATATTCCATGTCTGCGAATATCGGTTTCCTCTTGCTGTAATAATTAAAAATCATACAAATATATTATATTTGTATGATCCTTACGATGTTATTTAATCTTTACCATTCGGAAGTTAATTATCATTATATATTGCTGAAATGAATGGTTGCCTTGTTATCTGTGTAATGCAAACATTATTACCATGTCATTTTTCGCTATTTTGTGTTGTATATCACAGCACAGAGAATTCATACATTATTTTAAAAAATCGATTTAAAAATGCTCCTGCGGACGTATTATTGTTGTCATAACTGAATCTGTATTATTTCCATTCCAGTGAATGGTTGCTGCGGTGTCCATTCCGGATATGTTCTGTTATTGCTTGCAAATATAACCTGAGGAAATGTTATTGCCGGTAATAACAAAGACGGCAGTATTCATCCTGGATCTCTTAATCATTGCGGGAGTTAATACCATGGCTTTTGAAGAGCGTTATTACCTGGAAGAGCTGGACTATCTTCGTCAGATGGGGAAATTAATGGCAAAGGAAAAGCCCTGGCTGGCCCGTTTCCTGGCGGAGAAGGATGGCGATCCGGATGTTGAGCGCCTGATGGAGGCTTTTGCACTTCTTTCCGGTGGACTGCGGCAAAAACTGGAAGACGGGTTTCCTGAATTCACTCACGGGATCATCAGGATGCTGTGGCCTAATTATCTGCGTCCGGTTCCTGCCATGACGGTCATTGAATACCGGCCTAAAAACCGGCTGAAAAAGCCGGTACAGGTTTGCCGCGATGCGTTAATCAGATCCCGTACAACAACGGGGTCATTATCCCTGAACCGGGGACCGCTGTCTGACAGCCAGTCAACGCGCCCTCCGGTCTGCCATTTTACGCTGGCCAGGGATCTCTGGTTACAGCCCCTGCATATCCGGGATATACGCAACAACAGTACCCTTAAAAAGGGCTGTATTGAGATTGATTTTTTTGCGGACAGCGGAGTGTCCCCGAATGCTCTGGATCTGAATAAACTCAGCTTCTGGCTGGGTAATGACGACGACTATACCCGGTATCAGTTGTATCTGTGGTTCAGTGAGTGCCTGATGGACGCCGAGCTGGTTGCCGGGGAGTGCCAGGTACCGCTGCCGGATGTATGGCTGGATCCGGCTGGGTTTGAGCGTGAGGACGCACTGCTGCCCTGGCCTGAAAGGGTCCACAATGGCTACCGGGTTCTCCATGAATATTTTTGCTTTCCGGAAAGTTTTTTCTTCTTCCACCTTCGTGGGGCGGTGTCATTGCCGGATGATTTTCCGCTCAGTCATTTTACGCTGAGGCTGCATTTTTGCGATCCGCTGCCGGGTGATGTCAAACTGGACAACCGTTCGCTGCGGCTTTACTGCACACCTGCTGTTAACCTGTTTATGCACACTGCTGAGCCGATCCGACCCGATGGTCGTGTGTTGCAATATCCGTTGCTTGCCAGCCGCCGACGCCCGGACGCGTATGATATTTTCCGGGTGGCGTCGGTGAGCTGTCACACTCAGGCCCCGGAGGGGGGGGCCGGGAAAGGTAAAAACAGACAGATGTGGCCTGAGTTTGAAAGTTTTGACCATCAGACAGAATTCAGTGGTCAGAGGAAAGTCGTGTACTGGCAGCACCGGACAAAAACCTCGCTACTCCATCGCGGCACTGAGCACACCGTCGCTTTCATACATGCCGATGGCAGCCAGCCGGACCCTTCCCTGACGGAAAATGAAGTCGTTACGGCTGAGCTGGTCTGTACCAACCGGATGTTACCTGAACAACTGCATCCCGGCGATGTCTGCGTCGCCGTGGGCAAAAATCCGGCAGTGGCCTCTTTCAGTAACGTTACATGTCCGACATGTTCACTCAATCCGGTGACCGACGATGACAGGCTCTGGTTGCTGATTTCCTGTATGAACCTGAATTATCTTTCCCTGCTGGAGCGGGAGGCGCTGATTGAGATCCTGTGCACTTTTGACCTGCCCGGTATTCATCATCCCCAACTGGCCCGGCTTTCACGTGAGAAACTGGATGCGATAGAACGAATGGAAACGAAACCGATAGACTGGTTGTTTAAGGGCGTTCCGAGGAGAGGGCTTGCCACCACACTGTGGATCAACCCGGCTCCGTTTGTCAGTGAGGGGGAGATATATCTGCTGGGGGCCGTGCTGTCACAGTTTTTTGCGCTGTATGCCAGTACCGGTTCATATCACCACCTGAAAATTATCAATACGGAAAATCATAAATCATGGATGTGGCGGAATAGCGGTCAACACCCCCTGATGTAACCGGGATGGCTTTTTAGGTCCCCAATGAGCGATGGTTATGGCTGCTAACAGAATCCGTGACAATCTATAACTATGAGCGTCCACATCTGGCCCAGAAATACAAAACGACCGATCATATTCAGCAAGCATTCGATAGACGGATAACTTTCAACTTATATCAGGACTCGTTAATTCTGAATTCACGGCATAAACCGATAGCCAATCCCGGTTTCGGTCAGAAAATGACGTGGACGAGCCGGGTCCAGCTCCAGTTTCTGGCGCAGGTGTCCCATATAGATTCGCAGATAGTGACTGTGCTCAACGGCGTTTGGCCCCCAGACCTGGTTCAACAACTGGCGTTGCGTCAGTACCTTCCCGGCATTATTCAGCAGTACCGCTAACAGGCGAAACTCAATTGGCGTCAGATGGATTTCCTCGTCGTCACGGTGTACGAGGCGGGCGGCGAGATCCACTTTTACGTTGGAAAAATGCACCACCGGTTCGGGGGACGCGCCGCTGGCGTGGCGCCGCAATGCCACGCGCAATCGCGCCTGTAGCTCGCCAATACCAAAGGGTTTACTGAGATAGTCATCGGCACCGGCATCCAGCGCGGCGATTTTATCGCTCTCTTCGCTACGGGCTGAAAGCACGATTACTGGAATTGCGCTCCACTGTCGCAGGTCGCGAATAAAATCAATGCCGTCGCCGTCTGGCAGGCCGAGATCGAGAATGATGAGATCGGGTTTTCGCGTGGCGGCTTCCAGCAGACCACGTTGCAGCGTTTCCGCTTCATATACACGCAGGCCATCGGCTTCCAGCGCGGTGCGCAGAAAGCGGCGAATGGCCTGTTCATCTTCAACAATCAGAACGTTTGTCACATATCCTCATGAAAATCTTCAAGTTCAGGGGGGATTTCCTGGGGCAGTGTAACACGGAAACAGGCTCCTCCCTGGGCACGATTATGGGCGGAAATGGTACCGCCGTGCACGTCCACAATCGCCTGGCAAATTGCCAGTCCCAGTCCAACGCCCGGTACCGATGACTCTTTGTTTCCTCTGGAAAACTTGTCAAAAACACGCTGTTCCATACCCGATGGAATACCCGGCCCATTATCCCAGACGTCCAGTTGCAGGTGCTCACCGTTGACGCTGGCATCAATGCCGATTTGCGCCTGCGGACCCGCGTATTTTACGGCGTTCTCCAGCAGATTAATCAACACCCGTTCAAAAAGCGGGCCATCGACATGGATCAGCGTCAACGGTTCGGGTAACGACAGATTAATCGGGGCTGAGAGTCCCGGCTCCAGCATCTGCAGGGCGCTGCCCACCACCTCTTCCAGCGTTAACCACTCCTTCTTAAGATTAAAGCCGCCAGACTGAATTCGCGCCATATCCAACAGATTATTAACCAGTCGGGTGGTATTCAGCACGTGCTGGCGAATCTCACTGGCCTGGCGCGCATGCGGCGAACCTTCACTGGCCAGATCCAGCGTTAAAATTTCAGCCTGACCGAACAGTACCGTCAGCGGCGTGCGCAAATCGTGGGACAGGGCGGCAAGCAGCGCATTGCGAATACTTTCACGCTCACTGGCAAACCGGGCCTGCTCTTCGCTGGCGGTCAGCGTCAGACGTTCCAGCGCACTCGAGACCAACAGGGTAAAGGTTTCCAGCAGGCGCTGCTGCTCAGGGATCATCAACTGACGCAGATTTCCCGGTTCCACTACCAGTAGCCCATGCGTTTTATCGGCGCTTTTTAGCGGTAAGATTTGGTACGGTACGCCCGGTAAGGTATCCGTGCCCGCGCCAGCTGGCTGCCCTTTGTCAAAACTCCATTGGGCAATGGCATCGTCCCATGGCGTCATGCCCTGTTGATGGGTGAGGGGCGCCAGCTTACCGTGTTCATCAGGTAATAAAACCTGACTACGGGCCTGAAACGTTGAGGCGATAAACTGTTCGCTGGTAGCGGCGATATCCTGCTGACTCCGTCCAACGGCTAACGCTTTCGACATCTCATACAGATGGCGCGTACGTTGTTCCCGATAGCGCGCCACCCGCGCCTGATACCGGACTCCGGCGGTGAGATTACCGATAACCAGCCCTACCGTTAGCATCACGGTAAAAGTGAGTAGGTACTGGACGTCGGAAACGGCCAGCGTCCCACGCGGGGCAATAAAGAAGAGATCGAAGCTGGCGACGTTAATAAAGGTTGCCAGCACGGATGGCCAGCGTCCGTAGAACAGGGCGATAACCACCACACCCAGCAAATAGAGCATTACCAGGTTAGCGGCATCAAAGGCCATCAGCCACTGCATCGCGATCAGCGTAATGATGGCACACAGCGCGACGGCAACCACACAACCCTGAATTTGTACCCGCCATTTATCTTTAAAGGTGCGGCTATCCGTAGTGGGTAGCGTCGGGCGTGAAGGCGGTTCGTCCAGCGCGACAATCATCAGATCGAGATCCGGTGCGCGATGGGCCAGTTTGTCGGCAAAGGAATCGCTGCGCCACCAGCGACGCGTTGTCGGACGCCCGAGCACAATTTTTCCCAGATTATGCTCGCGGGCATAGCGGATTACCGCTTTATCTTCAGCGGGATCGGAAAGTGTGGCGGTTTCCGCGCCCAGCTCCTGGGCTAATCGCAGGGCGCTTAAGATCGCGCGGCGCTGTTTTTCGGGGAGTCGGTGCAACGCTGGAGTTTCGACATACACTGCGTGCCAGACGCTGCCGAGACGCGCCGCCAGTCGCGCGGCGGCGCGTACCAGTTTTTCGCTGCCAGTGTTGTGCCCAATGCACAGCAAAACGGCGTCGCGGGTATGCCATACTTTCTCTTCCCCTGGACGTCCGCGCCAGGCGCGCATTTGATCGTCCACCCGATCGGCCGTGCGGCGCAGGGCCAGCTCGCGCAGCGCGATCAAATTACCTTTGCGAAAGAAATGCTCGATGGCTCTTTCCGCCTGACCGGCGATATAGACCTTGCCTTCATTCAGGCGCTGCCGCAAATCATCGGGGGGAAGATCGACCAGCACCACATCGTCAGCAGCATCGAAAAAAGGATCGGGGACGGTTTCGCGAACCTGAATACCGGTGACGCCGCTGACCACATCATTGAGACTTTCCAGATGCTGTACGTTAACGGTGGTAAAGACGTCGATACCGGCTTCCAGCAGCTCTTCAATATCTTGCCAGCGCTTAGGATGGCGTGAACCTGGCGCATTACTGTGCGCCAGTTCATCCATTAAAATGAGCGCCGGACGGCGGGCCAGGGCGGCATCGAGATCGAACTCGCTGATGTGACGACCATGACGCGCGTGTCGCTTTAGTGGCAGGATGCTGAGACCGTCCAGCAGCGCGGCGGTCTCTTTGCGTCCGTGGGTTTCCACCACGCCAATCAGCACATCTAACCCCTGCGCCCGCAGCCGCTGGGCTTCCGTTAGCATGGCCCAGGTTTTGCCGACGCCCGCGCAGGCACCGAAGAATATTTTTAGTTTTCCGCGGTGCGGGGCAGTGGTCTGCTCCAGCAGACGATCGGGGTCGGGACGTAAGGGTTCGCTATGCATGTCCTTTTTCTCAGTGCTTATCCAGCGCTAAATTAAGTTCCACCAGGTTCACCACCGGCTGGCCGATAAAACTGACCAACGGCTTTTGCGTGTATTGTGCAACCAGGCGCGACACCTCTTCAACGCTGAGGTTGCGGGCCTGCGCCACGCGGGGAATTTGCCAGGCCACCGCGTCGGGCGTCAGGTTGTTATCCAGCCCGCTGGCCGACGCGGTTACCAGCTCTAGCGGAACGGCAGGATTAGCCTGTGGATTGGCAGCACGCAGCGCGGCAATCCGGCTTTGCAACTGTTTATCCAGTTCCGGGTTGCTGACGGCCAGATTACTGCCGCCAGAAGCCATGGGATTATAGGGCATTTCCGCCGTCGCAGACGGACGCCCCTGAAAATAACCGGCGGCGGTAAAATGTTGCCCAATAAGTTCAGAGCCGCGAACAACCTGATCTTCGCGGATCAAGGAGCCGTTAGCCTGGTGGGGAAACCACCACTGCCCCAGCGCGGTGGTCAGCAGCGGGTAAGCCCCGCCGGTTATAAGCATCAGGAAAATCAATGTTGATAATGCAGGACGTAATCCACTCATCTGAAACCTCACACCAGACCCAGCAGGGTCAGCAGTACATCAATCGCTTTAATGCCAATAAATGGCACCACCAGACCGCCCAGGCCGTAGATCCATAAATTACGGCGCAACATTGCAGATGCGGATAACGGCTTGTAGCTCACGCCTTTAAGCGCCAGTGGGATCAGAAAAATGATTATCAGCGCATTAAAGATAACCGCGCTGAGGATCGCTGAGTCCGGCGAATGCAGTCCCATTACGTTAAGTGCATTGAGCTGCGGATAGGTGGCGGCGAACGCGGCCGGGATAATGGCGAAATACTTTGCCACGTCATTGGCGATACTGAAGGTGGTCAGCGAGCCGCGCGTCATCAGCATCTGTTTACCAATGTGCACCACTTCAATCAGTTTGGTGGGGTTGGAATCAAGATCCACCATGTTGCCAGCTTCCTTCGCCGCCTGGGTCCCGGAGTTCATGGCGACCGCGACATCCGCCTGCGCCAGTGCCGGGGCGTCGTTGGTTCCGTCGCCGGTCATCGCCACCAGACGGCCTTCCGCCTGATACTGACGAATCAGCGCCAGCTTGGCTTCCGGCGTGGCCTCCGCTAAGAAATCATCCACCCCGGCTTCAGCGGCGATCGCGGCGGCGGTCAGGCGGTTATCGCCGGTGATCATCACCGTTTTGATCCCCATTTTGCGTAGTTGGGCAAAACGTTCTTTGATCCCGCCTTTCACAATATCTTTCAGGGCTATCACGCCCAGTACGCGGGAGCCTTCGGCTACCACCAGCGGCGTAGCGCCAAGGCGAGCGACGTTGTCGACCTTCTGCTCTACATCGGCGGGGAAGTGACCGCCATTGGCTTCAACGTGACGACGAATAGCATCGACCGAACCTTTGCGGATCATACGGTTGTCGATGTTGATACCACTCATCCGACTTTGTGCGGTAAACGGCACAAAGGTAGCGTGCAGCGATTGCACGTCGCGAATACGCAGATTAAAGCGTTGTTTTGCCAGAATTACGATGCTGCGGCCTTCCGGCGTTTCATCGGCCAGCGATGAAAGCTGTGCGGCGTCGGCCAGCGTTTTTTCGTCCACCCCCTGGGCGGGCAGAAAATCTGAAGCCTGACGGTTACCCAGCGTAATGGTGCCGGTTTTATCCAGCAGCAGGACGTCCACGTCACCCGCGGCTTCGACCGCACGTCCGCTGGTGGCAATGACGTTCGCGCCCAGCATACGGCTCATCCCGGCCACGCCAATGGCAGAAAGCAGACCGCCGATGGTGGTGGGGATCAGACAAACGAGCAGGGCAACCAGTACCGTGACGCTGACCGCGCTGCCGCCCCAGGTGGAAAATGGCCACAGCGTGGCGGTCGCCAACAGAAAAACGATGGTCAGGGCAATCAGCAGAATCGTCAGGGCGATTTCATTGGGGGTTTTACGCCGCTGCGCGCCTTCGACCATGGCGATCATCCGGTCGAGGAACGTTTCACCGGGGTTTACGCTGCATTCGATCACCAGCCAGTCGGAGAGAATGCGAGTCCCGCCGGTGACCGATGCAAAATCGCCACCGGATTCACGAATAACCGGCGCAGACTCACCGGTAATCGCGCTTTCGTCCACCGATGCGCCACCTTCGATCACCTCACCGTCACACGGGATAATATCGCCAGCTTCCACCAGCACAATATCGCCTTTACGTAAATCATCGGCAGGGACGTGATCCATGGCCGAGCCGTATTTTGGTTCGCGAAGTTTGCGGGCAAAAGCGGTTTTTTTCACCCCTTTCAGGCTGTTCGCCTGTGCTTTACTGCGCCCCTCAGCCAGCGCTTCGGCAAAGTTGGCGAACAGGACGGTGATCCACAGCCATAGACTTATCGCGCCGGTAAACCACGGATTGCCTGGCATATAACCTGTTGCCATCGCCAGCGTTAACAACGTGGTCAGCAGACTACCCAGCCAGACGAGAAACATCACCGGATTACGCCATTGGGTATGTGGGCTTAATTTTTTCACGGCATCCATCAGCGCCTGTGCGACCAGAGAAGGTTCGAACAACGCCAGTTGCTTGCGACTCATAGTAATGTGCTCCGCATCACTCAGTGTAATGACAGGTATTCTGCGACCGGGCCAAGGGCCAGGGCAGGAACAAAGGTAAGAGCGCCAACCAGTAACACCGTACCGATTAACAACCCGACAAACAGCGCGCCGTGGGTGGGTAGCGTGCCCGGGCTTGCTGGCTGGATCTTTTTACTGACCAGCGACCCGGCAATAGCCATCACGGGTACGATCACGCCGAAGCGACCGAAGAACATGCACAGAGCCAGCAGGCAGTTCCAGAACGGGCTATTGGCGCTTAATCCGGCAAAGGCGCTACCGTTGTTGTTCGCGGCAGATGACACGGCATACAGCACTTCACTAAAACCATGTGGACCCGGGTTGAGCATGGCGCTACGCCCGGCATCGGTCATCATTGCTATTGCTGTGCCGAGCAGGACCAGCGCAGGGGTGACCAAAATGGCCAGCGCGGTCATTTTCATTTCGCGCACGTCGATTTTCTTACCCAGGTATTCCGGTGTTCGGCCAATCATAAGCCCGGCGATGAACACAGCCAGCAGTACGAACAGCAGCATGCCGTACAGACCTGAACCCACACCGCCGAAGACCACTTCGCCAATTTGCATCAGCCACATCGGCACCATTCCGCCGAGTGCGGTAAAGGAGTCATGCATCGCAATCACTGCGCCACAGGATGCCGCCGTTGTGACGACCGCAAACAGACTGCTGACCAGTACACCAAAGCGGCTCTCTTTGCCCTCCATGTTGATATTGCTGTTTGCACCTAACTGCATCAGATGCGGGTTGCCCTGAACTTCGGCCCACATCACGACGGCTACGCAGATGACAAAAATGAGCGACATGGCCCATAACAAGGTCCGTCCCTGACGACGATCGCCCACCACATCGCCAAAGGCAAAACACAGCGCGGTAGGGATCAAAAAGATCGCCAGCATCTGGACCAGGTTGGTCAGCGCGGTTGGGTTTTCAAACGGATGTGCTGAGTTAGCGTTAAAGAAACCGCCCCCGTTGGTGCCGAGCATCTTAATCGCTTCCTGCGAAGCGACAGGTCCCATCGGCAGCAACTGTTTCACCCCTTCAAGCGTCGTGATGGGCTGATAGGGCAATACGTTTTGCAGCACGCCTTGTTGAATAAAAAACAGGGCGATGAGCAGCGCGATCGGCACGAGGATCCACAGCGTAATACGAACCAGATCGACCCAGGCATTACCCAGCGTATCCATACTCTGGCGCGTAAAGGCACGAATCAGGGCAAAAATCACCGCAATCCCGGTCGCCGCGGACAGGAAGTTCTGTACGGTCAACCCAGCCATCTGGCTGAAGTAGCTTAAGGTGGTTTCACCGCCATAGGATTGCCAGTTGGTATTGGTGACAAAACTCACCGCCGTGTTGAGCGCCAGATGCCATGAAAGTCCTGATAGCTGCTGAGGATTCAGCGGCAACAGATTTTGCGCCATCAGCATCGAAAACAGGACCAGCAGGCCCAGCACATTGAGCGCGAGGATTGCCAGCAGATACTGCCGCCAGTTCATCTCCTGCTGCGAAATACCCAGACCACGCCAGAGCACACTTTCCACGCCAGCAAGGCCCGGCAGAGACATATTATTGATGAGTCGGGCCAGCCCAAACCCCAGCGGTCTGGCGATGACAAACAGCACCAGCAAGAAACTGGCAATGAGTAAAAATCCTTGAGCCGCCATCAGAACGCCTCCGCATTAATCAGGGCATACACAAGGTAACCTAATAATAAAAAGACCAGCCCAATGCCGGTTATCACGCCTGCACTCACAGTGCACCTCCAGTGGCATAAATGTGATAACCAGAGCGTAGGTTTTTGCTTGCAAAGATTTCGCAAAAATCGGCGGGCAGGGTGTAAAAAAAGTATAAAAATGGCAAAGACCATTATTTAACTAATGATTAGTATTAATTTAACTTTTATGTAACTTAATTACTTTTTTAAGCTAAACGGGGCATAAATAGATAAAAATAAGTGGTCGGATGAGTAGTAAAATTACACACAAGGCGGTATTATTTTCATCAGTTAACCAACTTTATTTTTCCGGTGCGATTCACCGAACAGTTATATGGGAGAGGATTATGGACTTTTATAAAGAATATCCAGCACACATTGTTTTCTTACGCCGTACCTTTGCCGTGGTGGCGGGCGTACTGGCGCTGCCGGTCATGCTGTTCTGGAAAGACCGCGCCCGTTTTTACAGCTATCTGCATCGCGTCTGGTCTAAAACCAGTGATAAGCCGGTGTGGATGGAGCAGGCGGAAAAAGCCACCTGCGATTTCTACTGATAGCTAATAAATCCCCAAAAGCCGCTGATATCAGCGGCTTTTTTATTGATGATAGCTACACTTATCTCAGGAATGAGAAAGGAGCGATCATGAGCGAGAAAATCCCTGTTGGTATCAGTGCCTGTCTGTTGGGGGAGGCGGTTCGCTATGATGGTGGGCATAAGCGCCTGGCCTTTGCTGTGGAAGAACTGTCGCCGTGGGTCGCGTTCGAACCCGTATGCCCTGAAATGGGGATCGGGTTACCAGTCCCGCGACCTGCGCTGCATCTGGTCAAAGAGGGCGAGGCTGTTTCCCTGCGTTTTAGTGATAAGCGCGAGGGGGATTTGACAGACGCCATGACGGCTTTTAGTCAGCGACAAAGCGATCGTCTGGCGCATTTGTGCGGTTACATAGTCTGTGCGAAATCACCCAGTTGCGGTATGGAACGGGTGCGAGTCTACGACGCGGAAGGCAAAAACAACCGTAAAGCCGGACGAGGGATCTTTACGTCTGTGCTGATGTCGACGTTACCCTGGCTCCCCGTGGAAGAGGACGGGCGTTTGCACGACCCGCAGATTCGGGAAAATTTTGTTGAGCGCATTTATGCTTTGCACGAGCTCAATACTATCCGACAGCAAGGGTTAACGCGCGGCGCATTAATCGATTATCATAGTCGTTACAAGCTATTACTGTTGGCCCATTCCCAGCCGGACTATCGCGAACTCGGGCGTTTTGTCGCGGCGATTGGCGAATGGCAAGATCTGCAGGCTTATTTTGTCGAGTATCGCTTAAGGCTGATGAGTTTGCTGGCTCATCTTCCCTCCCGTCGCAACCATACCAACGTGCTGATGCATGTCCAGGGCTATTTCCGTACGCAATTAAATTCTCGTCAGCGGCAGGAGCTAGCCTCTCTCATTGACGGTTATCGACGTGCGACTCAACCGCTGCTTGCGCCAATAACATTACTCAAACACTATATGGCGGAATACCCGGATGCTTATCTCTCCGGGCAGCGCTATTTCAATCCCTGGCCAGAGGCTCTGCGTTTGCGCTACGGGCGTTAAGTTTTTTCTTCAGGAGTGTTATGACCACCCATTTGGTCTGGTTTCGGCGTGATTTACGCCTGCACGACAACCTCGCACTGGCGGCTGCTTGCCGGGATCGTTCCGCGCAGGTACTGGCGTTATATATCGCTACCCCCGAGCAGTGGAAGGCCCACGATATGGCCCCGCGCCAGGCGGCATTTACCTGCGCACAGTTGAATGCGTTACAAACGGCGCTGGCAGAAAAAGGTATTCCTCTACTGTTTCACGAAGTGGCTGATTTTGCGGCCAGCGTGGACATCGTCAAAAGTGTTTGTCTGCAGCATGACGTCAGTCGATTATTTTATAACTATCAATATGAAATAAACGAACGGCAGCGGGATGCAAACGTAGAAAAATCATTACCCCAGGTGGTGTGCGAAGGGTTTGATGACAGCGTGATCCTGCCTCCGGGGGCGGTGATGACCGGCAATCATGAGATGTATAAAGTGTTCACGCCGTTTAAAAATGCCTGGCTGAAGCGGATTAAAGACGGTATTCCAGAATGTGTGAGCGCGCCGAAAGTGAGAGAAAGTGGCGCTCTTGACGCACCGTTAACACCAATTAAGCTGAGCTATCCACAGCAAGATTTTGATGCGCAGAGGTTTGTGGCAGATGAAAAATTGGCCATCGCGCAATTACGCCAGTTTTGCCAGCAGGCTGCGGGAGAATACGAACAACAGCGTGATTTTCCAGCGATTGACGGGACCAGTCGATTATCCGCAAGTCTGGCGACAGGCGGGTTATCGCCGCGCCAATGCCTGAATCGACTGCTCGCGGAGCAGCCGCAGGCGCTTGAGGGCGGGTCAGGTAGCGTCTGGCTGAACGAGCTTATCTGGCGTGAGTTTTATCGCCACCTGATGACGTATCATCCGGCGCTGTGTCGGTATCACCCCTTTATCCGCTGGACCGATCGCGTGCAATGGCAGAATAACCCGGCGCATTTGCAGGCCTGGCAAATGGGTCAAACGGGTTACCCGATTGTAGACGCGGCGATGCGTCAGCTCAACGCCACGGGCTGGATGCATAATCGTTTACGCATGATTACGGCCAGTTTTTTAGTGAAAGACCTGCTGATCGACTGGCGCAAAGGCGAGCAGTATTTCATGTCGCAACTGATCGATGGCGACCTGGCGGCCAACAACGGCGGCTGGCAGTGGGCCGCGTCTACCGGGACCGATGCCGCACCGTATTTCCGCATATTTAACCCCACGACGCAGGGCGAAAAATTTGACCGTGACGGTGAGTTTATCCGCCAGTGGCTGCCGGAACTGCGCGATGTGCCGGGTAAAGCGATTCATGACCCGTGGTCGTGGGCGGAAAAAGCGCAGGTGACGCTCAACTATCCTCGCCCGATTGTCGATCATAAGCAGGCAAGACTGGCGACGCTGGCGGCATATGAGGCGGCGCGTAAAGAGTAAAGGCATGGTGGATTTTGCGTAATGCCTTCCAGCAGAATGAAAGTGTTGCGGTCTGGGGCTTTTAGCGCTGAAGCGTGCGCGCAAGGTTGTTAATGCCCTGATGCAGATGCTTTTATCTGGCAGTAAAGTTCCGTCATCTTCATTCAGGTGATGGAACTTGATGACAATGCCAACAACCTCCACACCGCATGATGCGGTGTTTAAAACGTTTTTACATCATCCCGAAACCGCGCGGGATTTTCTCGACATTCACCTGCCAGCTGAACTGCGGACGCTTTGCGATTTGAATTCGCTGAAGCTGGAGTCAGAAAGCTTTATTGAAGCGGATTTACGTTCGCGCTACTCCGACGTGCTCTGGTCTTTGCACACACGCAACGGTGACGGTTATGTCTATGTGGTGATAGAGCATCAAAGTTCAGCCGAGCCGCATATGGCTTTTCGTCTGTTGCGTTATGCGATGGCGGCGATGCAGCGCCATCTGGACGCAGGGCATAAGGAACTGCCACTAGTGATACCGATGCTCTTTTATCATGGCTGCCGAAGCCCCTATCCGTACTCATTGTGCTGGCTGGATGCCTTTGCCGACCCCGTGGCGGCAAGACAGCTTTATTCCAGCGCATTTCCGTTGGTAGACATAACGGTGGTACCCGATGATGAGATCATGGCTCACAGACGAATGGCGCTGCTGGAATTAATGCAAAAACATATCCGTCAGCGGGATTTGCTGGGGCTGGTAGAGCAACTGGCCACGCTGCTACTTACTGGATGCGCTAATGACACGCAATTACAGGCGATGTTTAATTACATCCTACAATCTGGCGACGAATCTCGTTTTAATGAATTTATGCAGGAGATAGCGCAACGGATCCCCCAACATAAGGAGAGGCTGATGACTATTGCAGAGCGGTTACGGTTAGATGGATTACAGGAAGGGTTACAGCAGGGTAAACAAGAAGCCGCATTACGTATAGCGCAAACCATGCTGGAACAAGGTATAGATCGCACAATGGTGCTACTGGTTACAGGTCTTACTGAAGAGGAACTCGCAACAATTCATGCATAATTACCTGAAAAAACAGGCCCGAATCTTATCACATCATCGGGCCTGTACACTCAGGACTCTACCGCTAACGCACGGTTTCTGAATTTCAGCGACTGGTACAGCCAAATCAGCAGCACCAGTACCACACAGGCCAGTGCGCCCCAGGTAATTTCGCTAAAGACGTCGATGTAGGCATTGATGGAATAGTTGATGGCTCCGGCAGCGTCAAACGACCCTTGCGACGTCTGGTCGGCGATCACCCCAGCCAGGTAGTTGGCGATTGCGCCGGAAAGCAGCATATAAATGCCGGTTAATACACCGGTTACACCGGGGATCTCGATGCGCGTAATTTGTGACATTGCCACCGGGTCGATAAACAGTTCGGCAAAACCCATGACCGCCAGCCCCAATACCATCAGCGGCATGGAAGAGTGGCCGTAAGCGGCGGACCAGCGGGCGCTTAAGGTCAGAATACAAAAACCGGCGCTCATTAAACCGAGACCAAGGGCGAATTTACCCCAGATGCGTACGGTGCGATTACCGCTTACGCTCTCTTTGACCACCCAGGCCAGCACGATACCGCACAGCATAACCGCAAAGGCGTTAACCGACTGGAACATCGCGGTGGGTACGGAATACCCCAGAATGTCGCGATTAACAAAGCGGTCGATATACAGGCTGATTGAGCTGCCGCCCTGTTGAGCAAAGGCCCAGAACAGCATGCTAAAGAAGGTCAGCGTTACGATAAGCCCCAGTTCTTTGCGCTGTTTCTGCGTTTGCGCCTGGCGATAAATCTTCGCCAGAACCGCCAGACCAATGACAGTGGCAACGATCAGGGCGTACACGGACCACTCTTTCCAGAACAAGACAGTAATCAGCAGTGGGGCGGCAACCAGCAGGACTAACAGCCAGGCCCAGTTTGGCAGCATATATTTTTTCGCACACAGGACGGCCTTGTTGACGCCGGTGGTATGGGCGAAATGGCGATTGCCACATAAGAAAATCACCAGCCCCGCCAGCATGCCGATAGCGGCCAGCGCAAAGCCCATCGCCCAGCTGTACTCTTCCTGCACATAGCCGCAGGCTATCGGGGCAATGATTGAACCAATATTTCCGGCAGCATAGAGCAGAGAGAACCCACCGTCGCGACGCGGATCTTCAGGCTGGTACAGCTCACCCAGCAGACAACTGACGTTGGATTTAAACAGACCGTAGCCACAGACGATAATCGCCAGCGATAAATAAAGGAATGCCGGGGCCATTTCGCTGGCGCCCAACACCAGATGCCCCACCGCCATCAAAAATGCGCCGATCATCACCGCCATCCGGTTGCCGAGCACTTTATCCGCCAGATACCCACCGAGAATGGGGGTGACATAGACCAGCGAGCAGTAGGCGCTGAACAGTTCATAGGCGTGATTATCGTCGTACTTAAGCTGGCTAGTGAGATACAGAATCAGCAGCGCACGCATACCGTAAAAACTGAAATATTCCCAAATTTGTAGCGCGACAACGTAATAAATCGCCCGCGGTTGAGATGCTTGTTTATTCATTGTTTTCTCGAAGTAAATGTCTCACAACAGGCTGGATGTGCTGTGCGAGCGTGTTTCCTTAAAGTTGTAACTTTGATACAGATCTGATTATTTTTGCAATATGCTGTCTGATTGCATAAATATACATGAATTAGATCGCGTGGTGGTATGCAAATTGCGTTCTACAGCGGTGTGATTGTTTCTTAATGTGTCAGTGAAATGACTATCGACGAACGCAGGCGAGGACGCTATTTTAACCTAAGCTGTGTTGCTGATTGGGCAGGCAGAATTTATGACAACGAGGACGATGATGAAAAACACCGAACTGGAACAACTGATCAATGACAAACTGAACAGCGCCGCCATTAGCGACTATGCGCCGAACGGTTTGCAGGTTGAGGGCAAAGAGACGGTGCATAAAATCGTGACAGGCGTGACCGCAAGCCAGGCGCTGCTGGACGAGGCGGTGCGCCTGCAGGCGGATGCGGTCATCGTTCATCACGGTTATTTCTGGAAAGGCGAATCTCCGGTGATTCGCGGCATGAAGCGCCATCGTCTGAAAACGCTGTTGGAAAATGATATCAACCTGTATGGCTGGCATCTGCCGCTGGATGCCCACCCGGAACTAGGTAATAACGCGCAGCTTGCCGCGCTGTTGGGTATTACCGTGATGGGGGAAATTGAGCCGCTGGTGCCGTGGGGTGAACTCTCTATGCCGGTTCCGGGGCTGGAGCTGGCGTCGTGGATTGAGGCGCGTCTGGGCCGTAAACCTTTATGGTGCGGTGATACCGGGCCGGAAAAGGTGCAACGCGTCGCGTGGTGTACGGGGGGCGGTCAAAGCTTCATTGATAGCGCAGCCCGGTTTGGCGTCGATGCCTTTATTACCGGGGAAGTCTCAGAGCAAACCATTCACTCAGCCCGCGAACAAGGGCTGCATTTTTATGCTGCCGGTCACCATGCAACCGAACGCGGCGGGATTCGCGCATTAAGTGAATGGCTGAATGAAAACACCGATCTGGATGTCACGTTTATCGATATTCCTAACCCAGCGTAATTAATAAAGAGGGACGAAAGTGCAGCGAGCGCGTTGTTATCTGTTAGGTGAGACTGCGGTAGTGCTTGAACTGGAGCCGCCCATTACGCTGGCGTCTCAGAAACGTATCTGGCGTCTGGCCCAGCGTTTGGCTGATGCCCCGAATGTGCGTGAAGCTATTCCGGGAATGAACAATATCACGGTGATCTTGCGCGACCCGCAAACGCTGGCGCTGGATGCGATTGAACGCCTGCAGCGCTGGTGGGAAGAGAGCGAAGCGCTGGAACCGGATTCGCGTTTTATTGAAATCCCCGTCACTTATGGCGGTGAGTTTGGTCCGGATCTGGCAGCGGTCGCCCGGCACAGTGGATTAAGCGACAAGCAGGTCGTCGAACTTCATGCGTCAGTCGACTATGTGGTGTGGTTTATTGGTTTTCAGCCAGGGTTCCCCTATCTCGGGAGCTTACCTGAACAACTGCATACCCCAAGACGGGCAGAGCCGCGTCTGCTTGTTCCGGCAGGTTCTGTAGGTATCGGTGGATCGCAAACGGGGGTCTATCCGCTTGCCACGCCCGGCGGATGGCAATTGATTGGGCGTACCTCGGTGTCGCTATTTGATCCAAAACGAGAAGAGCCGATCCTGTTACGCGCTGGGGATACCGTGCGTTTTGTTCCGCAGAAGGAGGGGGTATGTTAAACATCATTCGCGCGGGCATGTATACCTCGGTCCAGGACGGCGGACGCCACAATTTTCGTCAATCCGGCATCAGTCACTGCGGTGCGCTGGATAAACCAGCGCTGAACGTTGCTAACCTGCTGGTGGGAAATGATGCGAATGCCGCTGCGCTGGAAATCACGCTGGGGCAACTGGTCGTGGAATTTGAAGCCGATGGTTGGTTTGCGCTGACCGGCGCTGGATGCGAAGCGCATCTGGATCGTGCTCCTGTGTGGAGCGGGTGGCGGCTGCCGGTGAAAGCAGGACAGCGCTTGACGCTAAAACGTCCACATCATGGTATGCGTAGTTATCTGGCTGTAGCGGGCGGATTTGATGTGCCTGAAGTGATGGGGTCGCGTAGCACCGATCTTAAAGTTGGCATTGGCGGGCTGGAAGGGCGTCTGCTGCGCGATGGCGATCGGCTGGCGATTGGAGCATCTACCCGGCAATTTAGTGGGCCGCAGGGGGTAAAACAGCTGATGTGGGGAAACCACATTCGTGCGCTGCCCGGGCCTGAGTATCAGGAATTTGACGAGGTCTCGCAGGCGTCTTTCTGGCGTTCGCCGTGGCAACTTAGTCCGCAAAGTAACCGGATGGGGTATCGCCTGCAGGGGCAGCCGTTGACGCGTATGACCGATCGCGAGTTGCTGTCGCATGGCTTACTCCCCGGCGTGGTGCAGGTTCCGCATAATGGTCAACCGATCGTGCTGATGAATGATGCCCAGACGACGGGCGGCTATCCGCGCATCGCCTGCATCATCGAGGCGGATATGTATCATCTGGCGCAGATCCCGCTCGGCCAGCCGATTCATTTTGTGCAGTGTTCGCTGGAGGAAGCGCTTAAGGCGCGCCATGATCAGCAGCGTTATCTGCAACAGTTAACATGGCGACTTAACAATGAAAATTGATCTCAACGCAGACCTCGGCGAGGGCTGTGCTAACGATGCAGCGCTGCTGCAACTGGTTTCGTCAGCTAATATCGCCTGTGGGTTTCATGCTGGTGATGCGCAAACCATGCTTTCAAGCGTGCGTGAAGCGCTAAAAAATGGTGTGGCGGTAGGTGCACATCCGAGCTTTCCGGATCGGGAGAATTTTGGCCGTAGCGCCATGACTCTGCCAGTGGAAACGGTGTATGCGCAAACGCTGTATCAAATTGGCGCGCTGGCAGCCATTACGCATGCGCAGGGTGGCGTGATGCGCCATGTGAAACCCCACGGCATGCTTTATAACCAGGCGGCAAAAGATCCACAGTTGGCGGATGCGATTGCGAAAGCGGTGCATGCCTGCGATCCCTCGCTGGTTCTGGTGGGGCTGGCGGGAAGCGAACTGATTCGCGCCGGGGAACATTATGGCCTGGTGACGCGTCAGGAGGTTTTTGCCGATCGGGGTTATCAGGCTGACGGCAGTCTGGTTCCGCGTAGCCAGCCTGGCGCATTGATAGAGGATGAAGAGCAGGCGCTGGCGCAAACGCTAGAAATGGTGCAATCCGGTAGAGTAAAAAGTCAGAGCGGAACATGGGCGAACGTGACGGCCCAGACGGTATGCATTCATGGGGATGGCGAGCACGCACTCGCTTTTGCCCGTCGCTTGCGCAGTGCATTCGAAGCATGCAATATTCAAATTAGCGCATAAATTTTTCATACAAAACAATAATATATCACACAACAACATAAGGGACTGAATTATGGGAGAGGCTGTTTCTCTCTGGCCATTGACGGGGATCGCCGTCATTGTGGTCGGATTTCTTTTACGTTTTAACCCGGTATTGGTGGTCATTATTGCCGGGATCGTCACCGGACTGGCGGCGCATATGCCAATCGCTACCATTCTGGAAAAGCTGGGTGAGGGATTTCTCAACACCCGCAACCTGCCGTTTATCCTGCTGATCCCACTGGCGGTTATTGGCCTGTTGGAGCGTCACGGACTCAAAGAGCGCGCTCAGGCGTGGATTGCCAAAATCCGCAGTGCCACCAGCGGCCGTCTGCTTATTGTCTATCTGTTTATTCGTGAGGCTACCGCGGCTTTAGGGCTGACCAGCCTGGGGGGACATCCGCAGATGGTGCGTCCGCTGCTGGCGCCAATGGCAGAAGGGGCCGCCGAGAAAAACCACGGTGAGATACCGGGGGCGGTTCGTTATCGTCTGCGCGCCATGTCTGCCGCGACCGATAACGTTGGGCTGTTTTTCGGTGAAGATATCTTTGTTGCCTTCGGTGCGATCATATTCATGCACAACTTTATGCTGGAGTCTGGCGGGATCCAGACCGAACCGCTGCATATTGCCCTGTGGGGGATCCCGACGGCAATATGCGCCTTCCTGATCCACGGCACGCGTCTGTGGCGGCTGGACAGCTATTTGCAGCGTGAAGTGGCGAAAGCGAATGCCGCAGCACAGGGAGAAGCAAAATGAATTTTCAGCAAAGCTATCTCTACTGGCTGGCAGGTGCGGTTTTACTGATTGTGGCGCTGATGTCCTGGCGGGATAAAGCTAACCCGCGTCGCTTAACCACCGGTCTGTTTTGGGGCCTGTACGGCGTTCTCTTTCTGCTTGGCGACTGGACATACTCGCTGTTTGGCGATAAACGCGCGGTGCATATTGCCGTCGGCGTCGCGGTGGTCATACTGGCCCTGATCGCCGGTTTCGGCGGCGTAAAGCTGGGAAGCTACCATCAGCGAACGCCGCAACAGCGTGAAGAAAGCGCCAGTAGGTTGGGTAACCGCTTGTTTTTCCCGGCGCTGGCGATCCCGGTGGTGACCGTTATCGGTGTACTCATGTTCAACCATATTCCGGGCTTACAGGATGCGCTGTTTGGACCGGGTAATCACGCCACATTGGTGACGCTTTTCTCTATGACCGCAGGCTCGTTGATTGGTCTGGCGATGGCGATAAAAATGACCCATGAGCGGGTGCATCAGCCGATTCAGGAAGCACGCCGACTGCTGGACTCCATCGGGTGGGCATTCATCCTGCCGCAGATTCTGGCTACTCTTGGACTGTTGTTCACTGCGGCGGGTGTCGGCAGCGGTATATCCTGGCTGACGCAAGAATACCTGGCGGTGGATAGCCGCTTTATCGCGGTGGCGGTGTACACCATTGGTATGGCCTTGTTGACGATGGTGATGGGCAATGCGTTTGCCGCTTTCCCGATTGTGACCGCTGGGATTGGTATTCCGATCCTCGTATTGCAACACGGTGGTAACCCAGCGGTGATGGCGGCGATTGGTATGTTCTCGGGGTATTGCGGAACGTTGATGACGCCAATGGCGGCGAACTTCAATATTGTGCCTGCGGCGCTGCTGGAGCTACCAGACAAAAACGCGGTGATTAAAGCGCAGGTGCCGACGGGCATACTGCTACTGTTGGTTAACGTTTTTCTGATGTATTTCCTGATGTTCCTGTAAGGAGGAAGGATGAAAACAGTACTCATCACGGGATTTGAACCCTTTGGCGGCGAGTCAGTTAACCCTTCCTGGGAAGTGGTCTCGGGCCTCGACAATGCTATCATCGATGGATGCCGCGTCGTTGCCCGCCAGTTGCCGTGCGTCTTTGGCGAGTCTCTCGCCGTACTCAATGCTGCAATTGACGCATTGTCGCCATCGCTGGTGCTGGCAGTAGGGCAAGCGGGTGGTCGATCGGATATCACCGTGGAACGCGTGGCGATCAACGTTGACGATGCGCGTATTGCGGATAATCAGGGGCAACAGCCGATTGATGTACCGATTGTGGCCGATGGCCCTGCGGCGTGGTTTAGCACATTGCCGATCAAAGCGATGGTTGTCTCCATGCGCAACGCGGGAATTCCGGCCTCGGTTTCTCAGACGGCGGGCACCTTCGTGTGTAACCACGTGATGTATGGCCTGCTGCATAAATTACGCGACGTGCCGGCAGTGAAGGGCGGTTTTATTCATATTCCTTATCTGCCACAACAGGCCGCGCAGCACCCCGGAGCGCCAAGTATGGCGGCGGAAACAGTACGTCGGGCGCTGGAGGTCGCGATTGCCACCGCATTGCAGGTGGATAGCGATATCGCCATGACGGGCGGTGCAACACATTAACAAAGGACAGTATTATGCCTGAAGGCCCGGAGATCCGCCGTGCGGCGGATACCCTGGAGGCGGCAGTCAAAGGCAAACCCCTGACGGATGTCTGGTTTGCCTTTGAGCAGTTAAAACCGTATCAATCCCAACTCATCGGGCAGAGTGTTACCCAGCTTGAAACGCGGGGTAAAGCCTTGCTGACCCATTTTTCCAATGGTCTGACGCTGTATAGCCACAATCAGCTTTACGGCGTGTGGCGAGTGGTCGATACCGGCAACATGCCGCAAACCACGCGGGTGCTGCGCGTCAGGATGCAAACCGAGGATAAAACTATCCTGCTGTATAGCGCGTCTGACATCGAAATGCTGACACCAGAGCAGCTCACCACCCATCCATTTCTGCAACGGGTGGGACCGGACGTGCTGGATTTGCGTTTAACGCCCGCAGAGGTAAAAACGCGTCTGCTGTCACCCCGTTTTCGCAATCGCCAGTTTTCCGGTCTGTTGTTAGATCAAGCGTTTTTGGCGGGATTAGGTAACTATCTGCGGGTAGAAATTCTCTGGCAGGTGGGGTTGACCGGTCAGCATAAAGCGTCACAGCTTAGCGATGAACAGTTGGATGCGCTGGCGCAAGCGCTGCTTGATATTCCTCGCCTGTCGTATAACACTCGCGGCCAGGTCGATGACAATAAGCACCACGGCGCGCTGTTTCGCTTTAAGGTCTTTCACCGGGACGGCGAAGCCTGTGAGCGCTGTGGCGGCATCATCGAGAAAACGACACTTTCCTCGAGACCCTTTTACTGGTGTCCCGGATGTCAGACGTAGATCTATACCGAAGCATATGTTTTACGATATTGCAGCGGCGTTTTGCCCATGTTTTTGCGAAAGCAGGTAATAAACCAGGCATATTCGGAGAAACCAACCTGTGCGGCAATATCGCGTACCGAGCCGTTGGTATGTAACAGCAGTTCGCAGGCCTGACGGATACGGCGCATCATCAGGTATTCCTGAATGGTACCGCCGGTCTCTTCGTGAAAACGGCGGGAGGCATGGCCCCGCGAGCAACCCATCTCGCTGGCGATATCTTCCAGCGAGCAGCGCTGGTGAAAGTGAGTTTCAATCCAGCGGATAATGCTGACCGAAAATGTATTTTGTCCCGTGGCCTGCGCCTGATGTGGCAGCAGGCTAATGAGCTGCATCACCAGAAATGCGCTGTCACTGATGCTAAAAGTCTGGTCTTTGCTTTGCTCTTCAAAACGGCTCAGCAAGGTTTCAATGACTGGCTGAACATCGCCTACGTCAAATACTCGCGCTTTCTCTCCCCTGCCGCACAGTTGGCGCAGCAGCATCTGCTGGCGAGGAAAATCCCGCAGGTACTGCTCAATCTGTGGGCCGTTAAAGTGCAGCGTAGTACGATGATAAATATTACGATCATCCTGTTCGACAAACACTTTATGCAGCTTACCCGGCGGGAAAATAAAAATACGCCCGGGTTTGACGGTGTATTGTTGGTGCTCCATAAGCGCGATGCCTACTCCCTGAGAAACCGATAATATCTCCACGCACTGGTGCCAGTGATAGTAGTTGGCTGGCATATCCTTCATCCGATTAAAGTAAATCGACTTGTCGTTGAGGCTTATGTGCTCAAGATAGCTACTGTCTTCAGTCCGCTGCATTTATGTCTCGCCTGGTAATGTGAATAAACTTAAGTTTTTATCACTGTAATCGAATTTTCTCCGCAAAATGCAGGTGAATGTTGTTCTTCATCACTAGCGTTGTGTGGAAATACGACAATTATCACATTTGTATGTCAGCCCAAATCCTTATTATGCGCCCAATACTTCATCAAATGAAACGAGGTTTCATTATGCGAGCAAGGCAAGAGTATGCAGAAAAGGCGCGGCAATGGTTGGCATCAGCCATTCCTCATCTCTACCGTGATAACACGCGTTTGGACGTGGGCGAAACGTCTGCACAATATCCAATGGATATTGCCGGCATGGAGGGGTTTGCGCGTCTATTGTGGATCCTTTCACCGTTGTTAAGTGGGGGAGATGCGAGTGAGTATCGTGAGGCTTTTATTTGCGGTATTCGTCATGGCTGTGACCCCGAACATCCAAATTATTGGGGCAATCTGGTTGATAACGATCAGCGCTGCGTGGAAATGGCCGCCTTCGGCGTTGCATTGGCTCTGCCGAATACCGGGTTATGGGACGCCTTAACAACCGATGAGCAGGACAATCTGGAGCGCTGGTTACGGCAAAGTGCTGATATCCAAATCCCGGATAATAACTGGCACTTCTTCCCGGTATTGGTGCAGGTCGGTCTTAAATGTGTCGGACGCCACTACGACATGATGGTTATTGATAAGCATCTGAATGCGATTGAACCTTTCTGGTTGGGTAATGGCTGGTACTCAGATGGTGCAGGCAAACCGCGCGATTACTATATCTCCAGCGGGTTTCATTTTTATAGTTTGCTGTATAGCCATCTTATGCAGGACGCCGACCCTGAACGGTGCCTGCGCTACCGTCAGCGGGCGCGTCAGTTTGCCAAAGATTACATCTACTACTTTACCTGTGAGGGCGATGCGATTCCGTTTGGCCGCAGTCTGACCTATCGCTTTGTTCAGGTTGCGTTCTGGAGCGCCGTCGTCTGGACGGAACTGGATGTTTTTACGATCCCTATCGTCAAAGGCGTGATTTTGCGCCACCTCGACTGGTGGTTCGCGCAGCCTTTCATTGGCCCGGATGGTTTATTTACGCTGGGATATACCTACCCGAACCTGGTGATGACCGAAGATTACAACAGTCCATGTTCGCCCTGGTGGGCATGTAAGGCGTTGCTGATTTTAGCACTGCCGGAACAGAGCGCGTTCTGGCAGGCCGAGTCGGCCCCGTTGCCTGAACCTGAGCCGATTCATCCGATAAAGGAAGCGGGACAATTTATCGTTCATGATGATGAAAACCGACACGCCTGGATGCTGATGTCGGGCCAGTATGACCGCAATAACTTTGTCAATTTCGATGCCAAATACGGCAAATTTGCTTACTCCAGCCACTTTGGTTTTACCCTGGAGCGCGGTCATTATGGTCTGAACCATGCTGCCTGTGATTCGATGCTGATGTTCAGCGAACAGGATAACTACTGGCGTGGACGCCGTGAGTGCGATTCTGTTGAAATGACGGATGCGTTGATCCGAAGCCGATGGCTCCCGTGGTCAAACGTCGTCGTCACGACCTGGCTCGTCCCGTTTCAACAGGGACATATTCGCATCCATCGCGTTGAAACCACGCGCCTGCTTGACTGTGTCGAGGGGGGATTCGCGCTTAACCGCCATCAACTCATCGATACCCAAACTGCATCGCATGGGGTCACGCTTCGTGCCAGCTCCGGCATATGCCAGATAACCGATCTGTTGGCTGAGCGTCAACCGGAGGTCGTCACAACGCCACCCAACAGCAACATTCTGTATGCCTCACCGGGGGAGATCCCCTGTCTTCGTAGCACGCTTACGCCGGGTACACACTGGCTGGCCTGCGCTGTCAACGCCACATCGCTTTTATCGCTGCCGTTTGCGGCGGCAATGGCGTTCGACCGTGAAAATCAGGTGCTGACGCTGGGTGTGAAAACGCTGGAAATCATATAACTGACGCATGTGCGGAGAAAAATAATGACTAACCCTGTTCAGTCGACGCGCTCGGCTTACATCAAACTGAGCCTGTTCGTATTCCTGTTTACCTTTACCTGGGCGGCCAGTTTTGGCCTGTACGCTATCTGGCTGGGAGATAAAGCCGGGTTGGATGGTGTGGAGATCGGCACGGTGTTTGCCGTAAACGGTGTTTTTGCGGTAGTTATCAAACCTGTTTACGGTTACATCATGGATAAAATGGGCATGAAAAAACATTTGCTCTATTTTGTCTGTCTTGTTTCGGCCCTGATGGCGCCATTTTTTATCTGGTGTTATTTGCCGCTATTACAAACGCATTTTATCAGCGGGATGATCGTCGGTGCGCTATTTTTCAGCCTTGGCTGGTATGCGGGCGTGGCGGCGGAAGAGTCCTATGTTGACCGTTTCAGTCGTCTGTACGCGATGGAATTTGGCCGGATCCGCATGTGGGCGGCGCTGGGGTGGGCAACGGCGTCTTCATTCTCTGGGTATCTCTACAATATCTCGCCCAAAATCAACTTTGTTATCAGTAGCGTTTCCGCGCTGTGCATGTTTGCGGTTCTGCTGACGCTGAAAGTTGATCACTTTGGCCTGGAAGAGAATGACGTTCTGTCGAAAGAGAAGATTGTCATTGGCGATGTTTTCGAGCTGCTGCGCAATAAAAAATTCTGGACCTTTGCGCTGTATATCGCCGGAGTGGCATGGATGATGTTTATTGCCGAACAGCAGTTCTCTCGCTATTTCGTCACCTTCTTTAGCACGAAAGAAGAAGGCAACGCCATGTTTGGCTACATGAGTACCGCGCAGTCAGCCGCAGAGTTTTTCGGCATGATGCTGGTACCCGCCATTATTAACCGCATTGGCGCTAAGCAGGGGATGATCCTGACCGGTCTTGTGATTAGCCTGCGTTTGATTATCTCCGGATTAACTAACGATCCGTTGATTATCTGTCTGGTGAAGCCGTTGTATGGGATTGAAATCGCCCTGATTCTGGTGTCGGTCTTCAAATACATTGCCGAGCATTTCGATAAACGCGTTAACGCCACGATGTACCTACTGGGCTATCAGGCCATGATTTATGTCGGTTCTATTGTCGTGGCACCACCTGCCGGCTACGCCTACCAAAAAATTGGTTTTGAGCATACCTATCTGATTATGGGCGTGATAGCTCTGGTATTTACCGGGATCTCCGCCATCACGCTTTCTACTTGCTATCAACACAAAAAAACCATTACAGCCCCTGTCCATGGGCAAGAAGCCACCCATTAAAATGAAGAAAACGAGAGAATTATGTCTGTAACTATCCGTAAAGAACCGATCGTTCCTGTTGTCCTGCGAAGCGGCGAACGCGCTGCTATTGCGCAGAAGATTCGCCGCGCTTTACCGGTAATTTTATCTGCTGTCGATCGTAACCGCGATTATTTTGACCTGCGTTATCCCGATGCGGCATGTGAAAACGGTCGCTACCCAATTATTGATAATCAGGAATGGACTACCAGTTTCTGGACTGGTCAGCTGTGGCTGGCATGGGAATGGACGCGTAATGATGCGTATCGCACGTTGGCTGAACAACATGTCCGTTCTTTTGGTGAGCGTATTGCCCGACGGGACCATACCAATCACCACGATCTGGGTTTTCTGTACAGCCTATCCTGTATAGCGGCTAATAAACTGACCGGCAATCGCGAGGCGATTTATATCGCGCAGCAGGCGGCAGAAGTGCTGATGGAGCGCTATCACGAGAAATGCGGCATTATTCAGGCGTGGGGCGAACTGGATAATCCGGAGCAGCAGGGCAGGATGATTATAGACTGCAATATGAATTTGCCGTTGTTGTATCAGGCAAGCGCCAGCACTGGCGATCCTCGTTATGCAGAGGCGGCGAAAAATCATATTGAGCAGGCGCGACGTTATATTGTGCGCGAGGACGGTTCGACGTTCCATACATATTATATGGATGTTCACACCGGTGAACCGCGGTTTGGCAATACGCATCAGGGTTTTTCCGATGACTCCTGCTGGTCGCGAGGGCAGGCATGGGGTGTTTATGGCTTTTTGCTGAATTATCTCTATACCGGAGATGAGCGACTACTGGAACTGAGCCAGACGCTGGCAAACTACTTTATTAATCGTCTGCCGGAAGATCTTGTCTGCTATTGGGATCTTGCGCTTACCGATCCCAATAGTAAAAGGGATAGTTCCGCCAGCGCGATTCTCGCCTGCGCGTTGCTGGAGCTGGTAAAACAGTTACCGGCAACCCACCCGGATCGTGAAAGCTATGAAGTGCTGGCATTACGGATGATTGCGCGAATGCTTGATGATTATCTGAATACGTCGCATAAAGCCGGCGAAGGATTATTAAAACACTCTGTTTATTATTTTAAAGGTAACGTCGGTGTGGATGAGTGCTGCACGTGGGGGGATTATTTCCTGATGGAGGCGATGACCCGCGCAATATCCTGCTGGAATAGTTACTGGTAATATTCTGCTCCCCCAGTTAAATAATCAGGCTATTGATTTAGCAGGGGGGGACTTTATCTCTGTACGGCGAGGAAAATATAATGAAAAGTAATAATATTAATACAGCCATATTAATGGCTACACTGGTCATGCCTGCAACTGGCGTTATGGCCGCGGAAAATAATGCAACTCCTGTCTCTCTGGTAAAATCAACGCCATTTACTACTGTATATTTTGCGCCACGTACGCAGTATCGAACTGCCAGCAAAGGCTTTTTACAGCGATTGATGTTAACCGGTGTAGTACAGGATTCAGACAGTATTTTTAAAAGTATGTACTGGAGTTTTGAAACTGATGCCGATCTTGGTAAAAATATGGATCAGTGGAAAAGTAGCTATCAGGAAGCTGAATTTAACAAGCCTTTTGTATTGGGCGATAGTGACTTCTGGCTTGAACCCGGCGTAGTCTTTCACTGGGAGTCCGCGGGCTCACGCGTCGATCCTTATATAGGCATTGGCTATCATTTTGACCCAACGCTGGGCGCCGTATTACGCTACCGTTATAACCATCAAAATCATGACAGCGAAACACTGCAAGGTGACTGGGATGACTCTTCAGAACATCGCGTCGATATTTATTTAACCAAGTATTTTACGCCAAACTTCTGGGTTCAATATAATCCAACGTATTATAGCAAAACGCATGGCGACAAGTTTGAATATGCCAATGGCAAGAATCATACCCTGCAGCATAACTTTGTCTTTAACTTTCATACTACGCCGCGGTTTTATCCATTTTTTGAATTAGGTTATCTTGATAAATATCAAGATGGCGATGATACAAAAAATGAATATCAAATAAGGGTAGGGTTTAAATATAATTTAAACTAATCCCGGCTTACGATGATGAGTTTTTTGGCGCATGCGCTGAAATAAAACGCGCCACCGCCGGACCGGTCAATAAAATACTGAACAGCCGCAGGGTTTGCATCGCCATGATCAGCGCCATATCGGCGTGGCTGCCTGCGGCAATTACCGCGACGGAATCCACTCCGCCAGGGCTGGTCGCCAGATAGGCGGTGAGAAAGTCGATTTGCATGTAATGCGCCAGACCCCAGGCCATAGCGGCACAAATCGCCATCAGTGAAAAAATGGACATCAATATTTGCGGCAGGGGGCGCAGCGCCATAAAAAAGATCTGTTTGTCAAAGCCAAGACCGATTTGCCAGCCAATCGCCATATACGCTATCGCCAGTAACCATTCCGGTAGTTCAATGACCATCATGCCGCCCGCGTTCAGCAATGCACCCGCCAGCATGGGCAGCAACATCACGCCAGAGGGGATACGCAGTAAGCGCCCGGCTGTACCGGCAACAGCGGCCAGCAGTATGGTGCTCAACAGATTAACACTCAGCGGCGGAAACCAGACGATTTGCTGATTGACCGTTTGCGCCTGATCGCCCATTACAAGTCGGGTCACTAAAGCGGCAGCGCCAACTACCAGCAGTACGCGCAAGTACTGCATAAACGCTACCAGGCGGATATCAGCGCCATAATCCTGCGCCATAGCAACCATCGCGGCTGCCCCTCCCGGTGATGAGCCCCACGCGCCTGTGTTACCCGGTAGATTGCTGTAGCGAACCAGTAACCAGCCGATTACCGCGCTGCTAATAAGGGTTGTCAGCAGGATGACAATCACCATCGGCCAGTGTGCCGCAAGTGTCGTTAAAATGGATCCTGTGAGGTTTTGTGCAATCATGCAGCCGAGAATGGCCTGAGCGGCAAGAAATGTGCAGCGGGGAGGGTGCAGAGAGATCCCGCGCATACTGAAAATGATACCGACAATCATCGAGCCGAGCAGCAATGCGCCTGGAAGATGGATCAACAGAAAGAACAGGGAAAGAAGGAGTGATAGCAGAAATAGCAGGCTCCACTGCAAAACAGGCATCCCATGCTCCTGAGTTATATGCTGCGTTTAACGTATTGATACAGCATAGAGAAAAAGTCCGCTGAAAAAAATATCAGGTATCAATAAAAACGGGCTAAACCGGTGTTCCAGTAAATAACGCTTTATGCCTGTTATCTGAAAAAATCGTCGACAGCATCATTCCAGGCATGTCCGAAGACAGACCATTCCTTACTGATTGTAGGTGGAAAACCGCTCCGGCAGTATCCATTTTTAGATTCAAAATCAAAGACACCGTGTGGGTAACCATTTATCAGCAACACACATTTCTTATTGTCTTCTGACCAACCGATCTTCACATCCGATGGGATATGTCCATCTGACACGTCTTCTGCGTTGTAAATGTGTAGTACATCTTTGATAGGATTTCCGTCAGTAGATTCATCAAGTGCATAGAAATATCCGGTTTGACCATCATCTTCAAATACAGCCATGTATGAACCTTCTGGGGCCAAACTTTCTATTACCTGCGCTTCACCGACAATAAGTCGAGCTTGAACCGTAACCGTGATCGTCATTTTAATTTTCCGCATGTATAAACATTCGTTGTTATATGAATTACACTGATAATTCGAGTGTTTGATTTGAAAATTTTTAGGTTGATTCTTTAAATGATGGACGTCCCTGGGACTTACGCCATCTTTTGATTTCATCAATGACGCCTTGTGGGCTGTCTTCCCTGTCATCCGGGGGATAAAAAATCAATCCATTGCCTTCTGGATGGTCCACGATTTTATCGAAATGATCGACTAATGAGTCGATGTAAGATTCACGATCCATTTTTCCCTGGTAGCGCGGGTTTGCAGAGAATTCATTTAGGAAGTCTAAGAATTCGGATTCGGTGTAGTCTTCAAGACGTTGTTTTAGTTGCATGTGTAACCTCTTTACTTATTAGAGTGATTTTTAATATGATTTTTCACAGTATTAATTCTCATGTTATCCATATCAAAGACTTCGCCACCATTAATGATAAAATCAAGATGGTGAATTTCGAATCTTTTTCTCCTTCCAACATGTTCAGTAGGAATGCTAAATGGAGCATTTCCGAGACGAATTTCTATTTGATTTCGTTCTTTAAACTGTGAGATTAGCTCAGGGCATTCTGCCACCGCAAGCCAGAATTCTTCTCTGAAATGGTCAAAGTTGCGAAACGTTCTTCCTCGCAGCTTATCTGCGACCTGTGCCGGTATCGGCGCTCCCAGCCCCGAACTGGCGGCCTCAAGCCAACGATTATTTCCGGATAAAATTTCACCGTGGCCGGTTGCTGTACCGGGTTCGTCTCGGGCTGTTTTCAGGTATACATATATCGGCTGAATACCTGAATCGGCCGGAAAGACCAGAATATAATCGTTAAAATCGGCGACATCCGGCACAAGGAACGGTGGCGTGGTGTACTCATTTTTGCCATCCGGGATGGGTGTTACCAGAATGGTTGGCTGATCCAGCGGTGGAACATCGCTTCCAGTATGTTTAGGGACATCACCCGTCGCAGGATTTTCTGGCGTCCATGTGATTAACGGTCCGTCTACATCGTGGGCAGGCGTAAATTCATAGCGATGGTGTTCATCATTCCATAGCATATTCGCGACGCGCACGTTTTCATACGGAGTACCTTCGCCGGTATGCACGCCGTAGACTTGCGACTTACCGTGAATGTCGGTTCCCCAGAAAAAACGAACCCGGGTTGTGGCTGTGCCACCTACCAGCGCCTTTTTCCGCAGTTCTTCCTCATACCAGAACTCATCACGTCCGGGAACGCGTGCGCTGCCCGTACCCGCAGACGGAATATACAGCGCGGAAGCCAACGCTCCGATATAAGGAACGCCGCGTGCGGCGCTGAGCATGCCACCGAGTGACCACTCGCCCCACACCTGCGTCAGCCCACCTAAGATCGGCAGTGCGGCCGAGGCTTCTGCGGGTTGTGTATATCCGCAACAATCATCAACGGAAGATTGTGCGAAAACCGCCATCTGACCGAAGTTTTCAGCCGATTCTTCACGGCTCCCGGCGTCTGTACAGCCTTTCTCTTTCAGACAAGATTTGGCATAGACCGGTGTGACTGCAGGAATGAGTGGTGCTGGGGGGGAAGGGCGGTTCGCAACGGGTATTATCGAACTAACCGGCTGATTGCGGGGTGGTATAAACAAACGATTGTACTCGGCAGGTAACGCCAGGTAGTCAAACTCCGTATTGGCAATCAGATGCTTGCAAAGAATATAGTCATACGACACCGCAATTTCTTCGGTATCCAGCGCGTTTAGGGCCACATAGGTTTGTATGCTTTTTACCGAAGCATTTCTTAATTGAATATAATAGTAGCGTTCCCATCTGCCGAATCTGTTTATTCGCCATAAATCAATTTCAATAAACAGATGTTCATTATTATTGATGGCGTTAATAAATAGTGGTGTGCTTTTATCAATTAATTTTTCAAATCTTAGTGTCCGGGTATTAATACCAGAACCCGTATTAACTAATCCGTTAGAGAGAGAAAAAGCAAAAATCTCATCAGGATGGTTTTCCTGCCGGCGATTTCCTGTCGATGCGTCTGTACCACAACCAGAAGAGATATTGCCTTGTCGCTCACCTGTTATCTTCAGATAAATAAGGTCGCCCATACCATTTAATCCAGCGCTGTGTTTTATGACGCTGGATTAAATAGTTAATGAGTTTAAAAATCAAATAATGTATTGGCAATTAATGCTGTATTAAATAGGGTAGAGATTACGCTCGATTAAATATATTAAAGGGCGAGTAAGCGAGAGAAAGTAATATTGAAGAGGTGAATGCAATGAACAGGACGGGAACTGAAAAAAGCCACCGGAATTGCCCGGTGGCCTGAACAATTAACGCTTAATATCAGACTTAAAATCGCGCTTGTCGTAGCCGGTATACAGCTGACGAGGACGGGCGATTTTCATGCCGTCAGTGTGCATTTCATTCCAGTGTGCAATCCAGCCAACGGTACGCGCCATGGCGAAGATCACGGTGAACATGGAGGACGGAATGCCCATCGCTTTCAGAATGATGCCAGAGTAGAAGTCTACGTTCGGGTAGAGTTTCTTCTCGATGAAGTACGGGTCGTTGAGCGCAATGTGCTCAAGCTCCATTGCCACTTCCAGCAGATCATCTTTGGTGCCCAGCTCTTTCAGCACTTCATGGCAGGTTTCACGCATCACGGTGGCGCGCGGGTCATAGTTTTTGTAAACACGGTGACCAAAGCCCATCAGGCGGAAAGAATCATTCTTGTCTTTCGCGCGGCGAACAAATTCCGGAATGTGTTTAACCGAGCTGATTTCTTCCAGCATTTTCAGCGCAGCTTCGTTGGCGCCGCCGTGTGCCGGTCCCCACAGGGAAGCAATACCTGCCGCGATGCAGGCAAACGGGTTAGCACCTGAAGAGCCTGCGGTACGCACGGTAGAAGTTGAGGCGTTCTGTTCGTGGTCAGCGTGCAGGATCAGGATACGGTCCATGGCGCGTTCCAGGATTGGATTGACTTCGTATTTTTCGCACGGCGTGGAGAACATCATGTTCAGGAAGTTACCGGCGTAGGAGAGATCATTGCGCGGGTAAACGAACGGCTGGCCGATGGAGTATTTGTAGCACATCGCTGCCATGGTCGGCATTTTGGACAGCAGGCGGAAGGCGGCGATTTCACGGTGACGCGCATTATTTACGTCCAGAGAATCGTGATAGAACGCAGCCAGCGCCCCGGTGACACCGCACATAACGGCCATCGGGTGAGAGTCGCGGCGGAAACCGTGGAACAGACGCGTGATCTGCTCGTGAATCATGGTATGGCGAGTGACCGTGGTTTTGAACTCGTCGTACTCCTCCTGCGTCGGTTTTTCGCCGTACAGCAGGATATAACACACTTCCAGATAGTTGGACTCGGTCGCCAACTGGTCAATCGGGAAGCCGCGATGCAGCAAAATGCCTTCATCACCATCGATGAACGTAATTTTGGATTCGCAGGATGCGGTAGAGGTGAAACCTGGGTCAAAAGTAAACATCCCCTTTGAGCCAAGGCTACGAATATCAATAACATCTTGACCGAGCGTACCTTTCAGCACATCCAGTTCAATAGCAGCGTCACCATTTAGAGTGATTTTTGCTTTAGTATCAGCCATTTACGGTCTCCTTAGCGCCTTATTACTTAAGACT
Organism: Citrobacter sp. wls710; assembly: GCF_005281115.1. Lineage (NCBI taxonomy): Bacteria > Pseudomonadati > Pseudomonadota > Gammaproteobacteria > Enterobacterales > Enterobacteriaceae > Citrobacter > Citrobacter sp. wls710. The sequence continues at coordinate 36,058 of NZ_SZXD01000021.1, read as the reverse complement.
GCGGAAGTCAGACTTGTTTTCGATACATCAATCAACCGTTACCAGTTTTTTATTCGGCTCGCCGCTCTGCGATAGAGGCGAAAACCAGGGTACAGAGCAATGGGCGCTTGCAGGTAAATCAGTTAACTCATGGTGAAATAGTAACAAATCAACAACTTAGCAATCCGAATTATTTAACCTGTCTATCACTAATAACTGTCCTGAAGGTATTGGTCAATACTTCCACACTGTTACATAACTAAATCTCCGGTGAAAGAGTGACCCCATAACTTTTACGCATTATATGCTTTTTCTGGTGTCGTTTGTAACAACTTTGTTTAATGATTGTCAAATCAGATGATTAAAAATTAAAATAATGTTGTTATCGTGACCTATGTCACTGTTCGGGATAAAACCCGACAAACTATATGTAGGTTAATTGTAATGATTTTGTGAACGTCCTATACTGCCGCCAGGTCTCCGGAATACCCTGCAATCCCGAGCCAACCAGCGTTGTAACGTGTCGTTTTAGCAACTGGAAGCAGTGTTTTATATGACGCGTAGTTATAGTAAGGACGCTGTCTGACCCGCAAGCAGACCGGAGGAAGGAAATCCCGGCGTCTTTCAGACTACAGAAGTCTGCATCTTCTGTGCCCGAAGTCCAAAGGGAATAATAAGAACAGCATGTGGGCGTTATTCATGATAAGAAATGTGAAAAAACAAAGACCTGTCAATCTGGATCTGCAAACGATCCGGTTCCCAATCACGGCGATAGCGTCCATTCTCCATCGCGTATCCGGAGTGATCACCTTCGTGGCGGTCGGGATTCTGTTGTGGTTATTGGGTACCAGCCTCTCCTCCCCTGAAGGTTTCCTCACGGCGTCATCCATTATGAATAACTTCTTCGTGGAGTTAATCATGTGGGGGATCCTGATTGCGCTGGCCTATCACGCCGTAATGGGCATTCGCCATCTGTTGATGGATTTTGGCTATATCGAAGAAACCCTCGAAGCAGGGACACGCTCCGCCAAAATTTGTTTCGTTATCATTGTCGTGCTTTCACTTCTCGCAGGAGTCCTCGTATGGTAAGCAACGCCTCCGCATTAGGACGCAACGGCGTACATGACTTCATTCTGGTCCGTGCTACCGCTATCGTTCTGACGTTATACATCATCTATATGGTCGGCTTCTTCGCCACCAGCGGCGAGTTGACCTTTGAAGTCTGGACCGGTTTTTTCTCATCGGCATTCACCAAAGTCTTCACTCTGCTGGCACTTTTTTCCATCTTGATTCATGCCTGGATTGGCATGTGGCAGGTGTTGACCGACTACGTTAAACCTCTGGCTGTACGCCTGATTCTGCAACTGGCTATCGTCGTTGCGCTGGTGGTTTACGTCATTTATGGATTTGTTGTGGTGTGGGGTGTGTAATGAAACTGCCAGTCAGAGAATTTGATGCTGTTGTGATTGGTGCCGGTGGCGCAGGTATGCGCGCGGCGCTGCAAATTTCCCAGAGCGGACAGACCTGTGCGCTGCTCTCCAAAGTGTTTCCAACCCGTTCCCATACCGTATCTGCGCAGGGTGGCATCACCGTGGCGCTCGGTAATACCCATGAAGATAACTGGGAATGGCACATGTACGACACCGTCAAAGGGTCGGACTACATTGGTGACCAGGACGCAATTGAATATATGTGTAAAACTGGCCCGGAAGCGATTCTGGAGCTGGACCATATGGGCCTGCCGTTCTCTCGTCTCGATAATGGCACCATTTATCAACGTCCGTTTGGCGGTCAGTCGAAGAACTTCGGCGGCGAGCAGGCGGCACGTACCGCAGCAGCGGCAGACCGTACCGGCCACGCGCTACTGCACACCCTGTATCAGCAGAACCTGAAAAACCACACCACCATCTTCTCTGAGTGGTATGCACTGGACCTGGTGAAGAATGCTGATGGCGCGATTGTCGGTTGTACCGCACTGTGTATTGAAACCGGTGAAGTCGTTTACTTTAAAGCTCGTGCCACCGTACTGGCGACGGGTGGCGCAGGTCGTATTTATCAATCAACCACTAACGCCCACATCAACACCGGTGACGGTGTAGGTATGGCTATCCGCGCTGGCGTGCCGGTGCAGGATATGGAAATGTGGCAGTTCCACCCGACCGGTATCGCTGGCGCGGGCGTGCTGGTCACAGAAGGTTGTCGTGGTGAAGGCGGCTACCTGCTGAACAAACACGGCGAGCGCTTCATGGAGCGTTATGCCCCGAATGCTAAAGACCTGGCGGGTCGTGACGTGGTGGCGCGTTCCATCATGATCGAAATCCGTGAAGGCCGCGGCTGCGACGGCCCATGGGGTCCGCACGCCAAGCTGAAACTCGATCATCTGGGTAAAGAAGTGCTGGAGTCCCGGCTGCCGGGTATTCTCGAACTGTCTCGTACCTTTGCCCACGTTGACCCGGTGAAAGAGCCGATCCCGGTAATTCCTACCTGTCACTATATGATGGGCGGTATCCCGACCAAAGTAACCGGCCAGGCGTTGACCGTGAACGAGCAGGGCGAAGATGTGGTGATTCCGGGGCTGTTTGCGGTAGGCGAAATCGCCTGCGTATCGGTTCACGGCGCCAACCGTCTGGGCGGCAACTCGCTGCTGGATCTGGTGGTCTTTGGTCGTGCGGTGGGTCTGCATCTGCAGGAATCTATCGCGGAACAGGGCGACCTGCTGGATGCGACGGAAGACGAGATCGATGCTTCTCTGGCTCGTCTGAATCGCTGGAACGGCAACCGTAACGGCGAAGATCCGGTAGCCATTCGCAAAGCGCTGCAGGAATGTATGCAGCATAACTTCTCGGTCTTCCGCGAAGGCGATGCGATGGCGAAAGGACTGGAAGAGCTGAAAGCGATTCGCGAGCGTCTGAAAAACGCCCGTCTGGATGATACCTCCAGTGAATTTAACACCCAGCGCGTTGAGTGTCTGGAGCTGGATAACCTGATGGAAACCGCTTACGCCACCGCAGTCTCTGCAAACTTCCGTACCGAAAGCCGTGGCGCGCATAGCCGCTTCGACTTCCCGGAACGTGATGATGAAAACTGGCTGTGCCATTCCCTGTACCTGCCAGAGTCGGAAACCATGACGCGACGTCAAGTCAATATGGAACCGAAGCTGCGCCCGGCATTCCCGCCGAAGATTCGTACTTATTAATGCGGAGACAGGACAATGAAACTCGAGTTTTCAGTTTATCGCTATAACCCGGACGTTGACGATGCTCCGCGCATGCAGGATTACACCCTGGAAGCGGAAGAAGGGCGCGACATGATGCTGCTGGATGCATTGATGCAGCTGAAAGAAAAAGATCCGTCGCTATCGTTTCGTCGCTCCTGCCGTGAAGGGGTCTGCGGCTCTGACGGTCTGAACATGAACGGCAAAAATGGACTGGCCTGTATCACACCTGTTTCTGCGCTGAATCAGCCGGGCAAGAAAATTGTCATTCGCCCGCTGCCGGGTTTACCGGTTGTGCGCGATTTGGTGGTAGACATGGGACAATTCTACGCACAGTATGAGAAGATTAAGCCTTACTTATTGAATAATGGGAAAAATCCACCGGCTCGCGAGCATTTACAAATGCCAGAGCAGCGTGAGAAGCTCGATGGGTTGTATGAATGTATTTTGTGTGCATGCTGCTCAACGTCCTGCCCATCATTCTGGTGGAACCCGGACAAGTTCATCGGTCCGGCTGGTCTGCTGGCCGCGTATCGCTTCCTGATTGACAGCCGCGATACCGAGACCGACAGCCGCCTGGAAGGTTTAAGTGACGCTTTCAGCGTATTCCGCTGTCACAGCATCATGAACTGCGTCAGCGTATGTCCTAAGGGGCTGAACCCGACGCGCGCCATCGGCCATATTAAGTCGATGCTGCTCAAGCGTAGTGCGTAAGTTGTTGTAGTGGTTGCCGGATGGCGACGTAAACGTCTTATCCGGCCTACAGGTACAATCCCGTAGGCCGGATAAGTGAAGCGCCATCAGGCAAATTGTTAATGTAGGAAACCTCTAAAAACTGCCACATGATTAGACAGTTTTTAAAGGTTCCTTCGCGAGCCAAACAAAAAGAGCTCGCAAGTGAACCCCGGCACGCACATCGGTGTGCGTGGTAGTATCCACGGCGAAGTAAGCATACAAATGCTTAAGGGATCACGATGCAGAACAGCGCTTTGAAAGCCTGGTTGGACTCTTCTTACCTCTCTGGCTCGAACCAGAGCTGGATAGAACAGCTCTATGAAGACTTCTTAACCGACCCTGACTCGGTAGATGCTAACTGGCGTTCGACGTTCCAGCAGTTACCTGGCACCGGAGTCAAACCGGATCAACTCCACTCAAAAACACGTGATTATTTCCGTCGGCAGGCGTTGATTACCCCACGTTACTCTTCTTCTATTTCCGACCCTGATGCCAATGTGAAGCAGGTTAAAGTCCTGCAGCTCATTAACGCCTACCGTTTCCGCGGTCATCAACATGCGAATCTCGATCCGCTGGGACTGTGGCAGCAAGAGAAAGTGGCCGATCTGGATCCGTCTTTCCACGATCTGACCGATGCGGATTTCCAGGAAAGCTTTAACGTAGGTTCTTTTGCCGGCGGCAAAGACACCATGAAGCTGAGCGACCTGGTTGTTGCGCTGAAACAAACCTACTGCGGCCCGATTGGCGCCGAGTATATGCACATCACCAGCACCGAAGAAAAACGCTGGCTTCAGCAGCGCATCGAGTCTGGCCGCGCCGCGTTTAGTAGTGAAGAGAAAAAACGCTTCCTCAGCGAACTGACCGCAGCGGAAGGTCTGGAACGTTACCTGGGCGCGAAGTTCCCGGGTGCAAAACGCTTCTCGCTGGAAGGCGGTGATGCGTTAATTCCGATGCTGAAAGAGATGATCCGCCACGCGGGTAACAGTGGTACGCGTGAAGTGGTGCTGGGCATGGCGCACCGTGGTCGTCTGAACGTACTGGTCAACGTGCTGGGTAAAAAGCCGCAGGATCTGTTCGACGAATTCGCGGGCAAACATAAAGAACATCTCGGCACTGGCGACGTGAAGTACCACATGGGCTTCTCGTCAGATATCGAAACCGAAGGCGGTCTGGTACACCTGGCGCTGGCGTTTAACCCGTCACACCTGGAAATTGTTAGCCCGGTGGTAATCGGTTCCGTCCGTGCGCGTCTGGATCGTCTGGATGAGCCGAGCAGCAATAAAGTCCTGCCTATCACCATTCATGGTGATGCGGCGGTGACCGGGCAGGGCGTGGTGCAGGAAACCCTGAACATGTCGAAAGCGCGTGGTTACGAAGTGGGCGGTACCGTTCGCATCGTTATCAACAACCAGGTGGGCTTCACTACCTCTAACCCGTTGGATGCGCGTTCTACCCCATATTGTACCGACATCGGTAAGATGGTTCAGGCGCCGATTTTCCACGTCAATGCGGATGACCCGGAAGCAGTCGCTTTCGTCACGCGTCTGGCGCTGGACTTCCGTAATACCTTCAAACGCGATGTCTTCATCGATCTGGTGTGCTACCGCCGTCACGGCCATAACGAAGCCGATGAGCCGAGCGCAACCCAGCCGCTGATGTATCAGAAAATCAAAAAGCATCCGACCCCGCGCAAAATCTACGCCGACAAGCTGGAAGCGGACAAAGTCGCCACGCTGGAAGATGCGACCGAAATGGTCAACCTGTATCGCGATGCGCTGGATGCTGGCGAGTGCGTAGTGAAAGAGTGGCGTCCGATGAACATGCACTCCTTCACCTGGTCGCCATATCTCAACCACGAATGGGATGAAAGCTACCCGAACAAAGTTGAGATGAAGCGTCTGCAGGAGCTGGCTAAACGCATCAGCACTGTACCTGAAGCGGTTGAAATGCAGTCGCGCGTTGCCAAAATTTACGGCGATCGTCAGGCCATGGCCGCAGGCGAGAAGCTGTTCGACTGGGGGGGCGCAGAGAATCTGGCTTACGCCACACTGGTTGACGAAGGCATTCCGGTTCGTCTGTCGGGTGAAGATTCCGGTCGCGGAACCTTCTTCCACCGCCACGCGGTTATTCATAACCAGGCGAACGGTTCAACCTACACGCCGCTGCAGCATGTGCATAACGGCCAGGGCACGTTCCGCGTATGGGACTCCGTACTGTCTGAAGAAGCGGTGCTGGCGTTTGAATACGGTTACGCCACGGCAGAACCGCGCACTCTGACTATCTGGGAAGCCCAGTTCGGTGACTTCGCCAACGGTGCTCAGGTCGTTATCGACCAGTTCATCTCTTCCGGCGAACAAAAATGGGGTCGTATGTGCGGTCTGGTTATGCTGCTGCCGCACGGCTACGAAGGTCAGGGCCCGGAGCACTCCTCCGCGCGTCTGGAACGTTATCTGCAACTTTGCGCTGAGCAAAACATGCAGGTTTGCGTCCCGTCCACCCCGGCACAGGTGTACCACATGCTGCGTCGTCAGGCGCTGCGCGGTATGCGTCGTCCGCTGGTGGTGATGTCACCGAAGTCGCTGCTGCGTCACCCGCTGGCGGTGTCTACGCTGGACGAACTGGCAAATGGCACCTTCCTGCCGGCTATTGGCGAAGTCGATGAACTTGATCCGAAAGGCGTGAAGCGTGTTGTGATGTGTTCTGGTAAGGTTTATTACGACCTGCTGGAGCAACGCCGCAAGAATGACCAAAAAGATGTTGCCATTGTGCGCATCGAACAGCTCTATCCGTTCCCGCATAAAGCGGTGCAGGAAGCGCTGAAACCGTTTGCTCACGTACATGATTTTGTCTGGTGCCAGGAAGAGCCGCTCAACCAGGGCGCATGGTACTGCAGTCAGCATCATTTCCGTGAAGTGATTCCATTTGGGTCCGCTCTGCGTTATGCAGGTCGCCCGGCCTCTGCCTCTCCGGCAGTAGGGTATATGTCCGTTCACCAGAAACAGCAACAAGATCTGGTTAATGACGCGCTGAACGTCGATTAAATAAAGGATAAATAATGAGTAGCGTAGATATTCTTGTTCCCGACCTGCCTGAATCCGTAGCGGATGCAACGGTTGCAACCTGGCACAAAAAACCGGGCGATGCAGTACGTCGTGATGAAGTACTGGTAGAAATCGAAACTGACAAAGTGGTACTGGAAGTACCGGCATCAGCGGACGGTATCCTTGATGCGGTTCTGGAAGATGAAGGGACAACCGTCACCTCCCGCCAGATCCTCGGTCGCTTGCGTGAAGGCAATAGCACTGGTAAAGAAACCAGTGCCAAGTCTGAAGAGAAAGATTCTACTCCGGCACAGCGCCAGCAGGCGTCGCTTGCAGAGCAGAACAACGATGCCCTGAGCCCGGCGATCCGTCGCCTGCTCGGTGAACATAACCTCGAAGCCAGCGCCATCAAAGGCACTGGCGTCGGTGGCCGCATCACCCGCGAAGATGTGGAAAAGCATCTGGCCAAAGCGCCGGCAGCAAAAGACGAAGCCAAAGCGCCAGCAGCCGCGCCAGCGCCACAGCCTCAACTGGGTGCGCGTGGCGAAAAACGTGTACCGATGACCCGTCTGCGCAAACGCGTAGCCGAACGTCTGCTGGAAGCGAAAAACTCCACCGCCATGCTGACCACGTTCAACGAAGTCAACATGAAGCCAATCATGGATCTGCGTAAGCAGTACGGCGACGCGTTCGAGAAACGCCACGGTATCCGTCTGGGCTTTATGTCTTTCTACGTGAAAGCGGTGGTTGAAGCGCTGAAACGCTATCCGGAAGTCAACGCGTCCATCGATGGCGATGACGTGGTGTACCACAACTACTTTGATGTCAGCATGGCGGTCTCCACGCCGCGCGGCTTGGTAACGCCGGTCCTGCGTGATGTGGATCTGCTGGGTATGGCTGACATTGAGAAGAACATTAAAGAACTGGCAGTAAAAGGTCGCGACGGCAAGTTGACGGTTGAAGATCTGACGGGCGGTAACTTCACCATCACTAACGGTGGCGTGTTCGGTTCCCTGATGTCTACGCCGATCATCAACCCACCGCAGAGCGCCATCCTGGGTATGCATGCCATCAAAGATCGTCCGATGGCGGTAGACGGCAAGGTTGAAATTCTGCCGATGATGTATCTGGCGCTGTCTTATGACCACCGTCTGATCGATGGTCGTGAGTCAGTAGGCTTCCTGGTAACCATTAAAGAGTTGCTGGAAGATCCAACGCGTCTGCTGCTGGACGTGTAACGAAAAAGAGTATCACCTGCCCCGTAGGTCTGGACGCCTTATCAGACCTACGGGTAAAAGATAACGATTACCTGAAGGATGGACAGAACACATGAACTTACATGAATATCAGGCAAAACAACTTTTTGCCCGCTATGGCTTACCGGCACCGGTGGGTTATGCCTGTAATACTCCGCGTGAAGCTGAAGAAGCCGCATCTAAAATCGGCGCAGGCCCGTGGGTAGTGAAATGTCAGGTTCACGCTGGTGGCCGTGGTAAAGCGGGCGGTGTGAAGGTTGTTAACAGCAAAGAAGACATTCGCGCTTTTGCTGAGCACTGGCTGGGGAAACGTCTGGTGACTTACCAGACAGACGCTAATGGTCAACCGGTAAATCAGATTCTGGTTGAAGCGGCGACCGACATCGGTAAAGAACTTTACCTCGGCGCAGTGGTTGACCGTAGTTCCCGTCGCGTGGTCTTTATGGCTTCGACTGAAGGCGGCGTGGAAATCGAAAAAGTAGCGGAAGAAACCCCGCACCTGATCCACAAAGTGGCGCTGGATCCGCTGGCAGGACCGATGCCTTACCAGGGGCGTGAGCTGGCGTTCAAACTGGGTCTGGAAGGTAAACAGGTTCAGCAATTCACCAAAATCTTCATGGGGCTGGCGACTATTTTCCTGGAGCGCGACCTGGCGCTGATCGAAATCAACCCGCTGGTAGTAACCAAACAGGGCGATCTGATCTGCCTCGACGGCAAACTGGGCGCTGACGGCAACGCGCTGTTCCGCCAGGCTGACCTGCGTGAAATGCGCGACCAGTCTCAGGAAGATCCGCGTGAAGCGCAGGCGGCACAGTGGGAACTGAACTACGTTGCGCTGGACGGCAACATCGGCTGTATGGTTAACGGCGCGGGCCTGGCAATGGGCACCATGGATATCGTTAAACTGCACGGCGGCGAACCGGCTAACTTCCTCGACGTGGGCGGCGGCGCGACCAAAGAGCGCGTGACCGAAGCGTTCAAAATCATCCTCTCCGATGACAATGTAAAAGCCGTACTGGTTAACATCTTCGGCGGTATCGTACGCTGTGACCTGATCGCTGACGGTATCATCGGCGCGGTAGCGGAAGTGGGCGTTAACGTTCCGGTTGTCGTTCGTCTGGAAGGCAACAACGCCGAACTCGGCGCGAAAAAACTGGCTGATAGCGGCCTGAATATTATTGCAGCGAAAAGTCTGACGGATGCAGCTCAGCAGGTTGTTGCCGCAGTGGAGGGGAAATAATGTCAGTTTTAATTAATAAAGATACCAAGGTTATCTGCCAGGGCTTCACCGGTAGCCAGGGGACATTCCACTCTGAACAAGCGATTGCTTACGGTACACAAATGGTCGGCGGTGTTACGCCTGGCAAAGGCGGCACCACGCACCTGGGGCTGCCGGTGTTCAACACCGTACGTGAAGCGGTAGAAGCGACCGGCGCAACCGCCACCGTTATCTACGTTCCGGCACCGTTCTGCAAAGACTCCATTCTGGAAGCGATTGATGCAGGCATCAAACTGATTATCACCATCACCGAAGGTATCCCGACGCTGGATATGCTGACCGTGAAGGTGAAGCTGGATGAAGCTGGCGTGCGCATGATCGGCCCGAACTGCCCAGGCGTGATCACCCCGGGCGAATGCAAAATCGGCATCATGCCGGGTCACATTCACAAGCCGGGTAAAGTGGGTATCGTTTCCCGTTCCGGTACGCTGACCTATGAAGCGGTTAAGCAGACCACCGACTACGGTTTCGGCCAGTCCACCTGTGTCGGTATCGGCGGCGACCCGATTCCGGGCTCTAACTTCATCGACATTCTGAAGCTGTTCCAGGAAGATCCGCAGACTGAAGCGATCGTGATGATCGGCGAGATCGGCGGTAGCGCGGAAGAAGAAGCGGCGGCGTACATTAAAGATCACGTCACCAAGCCGGTTGTCGGTTACATCGCGGGCGTCACCGCGCCGAAAGGCAAACGTATGGGCCACGCCGGTGCGATCATCGCTGGTGGTAAGGGTACCGCTGACGAGAAATTCGCGGCTCTGGAAGCTGCTGGCGTGAAAACCGTTCGCAGCCTGGCCGATATCGGCGAAGCGCTGAAAACCGTTATTAAGTAAGAAGTAAAAAAACAGCCCTGACTATCTGCATGGTCAAGGGCTGGTCCCGTTTCGACATGGTTGGCCATCTGATGATGGCCTTTTTTTTGTCCTTAAATATTTTTCTTGCCAATTGATCATAATCATCTGCACAAATGAGATTATTTTTTGCGGTCAACATCATTCTTTCTCTTGGTTAAATTCTGCATATTATCGGTTTTAATATTATGAGTGCTGGAGGAGAGCGTGCTGCTGAAAATTCAGAATGATTATTTACACGGTTTTTTCTCGATAGCCGAAATATTCTCCCGTGCGACCGGGTTAGCCACGGTTGTTATTGATATTAATGGTAAGCCACTCTCAGATTGTCATAATTTTAATTCTTTCTGCAGATTAATGCGGGCGGATGAGCGCTATCGTGTGGACTGCCAAAAATGCGATAAGCAGTGTGCTTTTGAGGGGTTAAAACAGCTTAAGCCCAGAATACTCACCTGTCATGCCGGGTTAAGTCTGTTCTCGATGCCATTAATTGATGAAGGGCATCTTTATGGTTTTATTGTCTGCGGACAGGTCCGGCCAAAGTATCAGGAATATAAAACTATTGTTATTGGTAATAAATTCTCATGGATGGATGACCCCAAAATAAAAGCTGAATGGGGTCAGGTTGCGGTAGTGGATAATAATACGCTGGTAGCGTCGGCTAATTTGTTAAGTTTTATTGTTGATAATTATGCGGAAGAACAACAATCCGCTCAAGTTTCAGTTTCACCGATCCGTTACATTCGTCATTATGTTACTGAACCTTCCCGTCATGAGAAAAAACTTCTGGCGGCGCTGCGTTATATTGATGAGAATTTATATGGTGAATTATCCCTGGAATCCGTCGCGGCGCATGTGTGCTTAAGCGCGAATTATTTCAGCCGATTTTTTAAGAAACGGCTGGGCGTTAATTTTAAAACCTGGGTGAGTCAGAAAAAAATGCAGAAAGCGGGGGAGTTGTTGCACGACCCTGAGCATTCAATAGACAGTATTGCCAGGAAACTTCAATACGCGCAAACCAGCTACTTTTGCCGCGTTTTCAGGGCGGCGCATCAAACGTCGCCCCAGTCTTTTCGTCATGCCAGGCTTTCGCAGTAAAGATCTTCTGGCAAGGTGATGGCGTCGGGTATAAAAGAGAGCCGATCGCTCAGGGTCACCACCTCACCAATAACAATCAGCGCAGGTGGAGCAATGTTAGCCTCCTGCGCTTTGCTCAGTAATGAACCGAGCGTACAGGTTAGTCGGCGTTGATTCTCCCGGGTGGCGGACATAATTAGCGCAGCGGGTGTATCTGCTGATTTACCGCCCATCAACAGCTCTTCGCAGATAAACGCCAGATTGGCGATACCCATGACGATAACCAGCGTGCCATTTAGCTTCGCCAGTTGACGCCAGTCCTGCTGCTGGTTGCCTTCCCGCGTATGGCCTGTCACCACGTGAAAACCGGAGGCGAAATCGCGATGCGTCACCGGAATTCCGGCATAGGTCAGGCCGCCGATGGTAGAACTGATACCCGGCACAACTTCAAATGGGATACCCGTTTCAACAAGATCCTCAACTTCTTCGGCCCCACGACCAAACACATAAGGATCGCCCCCTTTCAGGCGTACGATGTTGCTATGTGTTTGGGCATACTGGACCAGTAATGTGTTAATTTCATCCTGAGGAACACAATGATAGCCTGGATTTTTGCCGACATTGATAAGCAGGCAATCAGGTAATGCCCATTCCAAAATTTTAGGATTGACCAGCCGATCGTAAATAATGACATCAGCCTGTTTAATGCACATCATCGCTTTGAGGGTGAGCAATGAAATATCACCAGGACCTGCTCCAACGAGCCAGACCTTTCCGAAAGTTTTCACATTGTGTCCTTTATCACGTCTAACAAAAAAAGGCAGAAACTACATCAAGGAATGATTAAAAGCAGTCGTTTGCCCGTAAGTTATAACGTGAAATTATCTAAAATTATGGCATGGATAATATTGATTAATCTCGCAAAGTTTTTTCTGCAATAAACAAGTTAACTTGAAAAATTATTAAGAACTTATTGGCACTATTTGCATAGGTTTAACCTTATTTAAATTGTGTTTATTGTTGTGCTTGAGTATTATTGGTTAATATTTATCCGCCATCAGTATGAGTAAATCATGGATTGGATCAATGACATCAATGGATGAAATAAAATATAACTCTCGATGCTTATCTGGGTGTCTTGAATTATTTTTTATAAATTAAACTATTTTTGTACGCTGCATATGGAAGAGGTTATGAGAGGAAAAATACCGAAGACGGAGTTGCTGGTAACTTTTGAAGTTGTTGCGCGTCACGAAAGTTATACCCGGGCTGCTGAAGAGCTGGCTTTAACACAAAGTGCTGTTTTCCGCCAGGTGAATGCGCTGGAGGATTTTCTGAATACCTCGCTATTTAATCATGCCAAGAAACGCATTTTTTTAAATGCGGCGGGCAAACATTATTTAAGTATCGTTAAAGAAACGTTAAATAAACTCGAGCGAGATACGACGACGATAATGACCTGGCAGCCGACGGTGCAGGTTATTGAGCTGGCAGTGAATCCGACCTTCAGCACGCATTGGCTGATTCCGAACCTGCGCGAGTTCAATAAACTCAATCCTGATATTATCGTCAATATCCATTCGCTGGCGAATATTGGTGATTTTCTCAATCGGGAGTATGACGCGGCAATCATGCGTGAAGATTTCTACTCGCCATGGTCGGGCGTTGAGTACCTGTTTGAAGAGGAAATCCTGCCGGTATGTAGCCGCTGCTTGCTGGCCGAACCGGATCGGAAACTGGCAGTCGAGGAGTTACTGAACGAATTCCCGCTTTTGCACCAAAGCACGCGTATCAAGGGTTGGCAGGAATGGTTTGCGCTGTCCGATGTCAGCAGTCCACTGGTCAATAAAGGTCCAAGGTTTGATCTGTTGTCGATGCTGATTGCGGCGGTTCGCTCTAATCTTGGCGTGGCGTTGCTTCCTCGTTTTGCCATTCAGCACGATCTGGACAGCGGTGATATGGTCATTCCTTGCGATGTCCCGATGCGCACCGGGAACCGTTTCATCATGACGTGGCGTGAAGAGAAAGCGGAATCTGTGCATTTACAGATCTTCCGGGACTGGCTGTTGAATAAATCTGTGGTATCGCCTGCCTGATAGTACCGTGTGCCTTGTCAGGCCTGCAAAGAACGGTAGGCCGGATAAGACGCCAGCGCGTCGTTATCCGGCAAAAGAATAGTTACCAGTCGATTCCCACCTGCGCCTGAATACCGCTGTCAAACGCGTGCTTGACCGGGCGAATTTCGCTGACCGTATCGGCCAGTTCCAGCAACAGTGCGTGGCATCCGCGTCCGGTGACGATAACACTTTGTCCGACAGGGCGATTTTCGATGGCGCTGAGAACCTCCTGGGTATCCAGATAGTGGTAAGCCAACATGTAAGTCAGTTCATCCAGTACCACCAGATCGTAATGCGCATCAGCCAGCATGCGCTTACTTTCTTGCCAGACTACCATTGCCGCCTCGATATCCGCTTGCCGGTTTTGGGTTTCCCAGGTAAACCCGGTGCCCATAATATGGAATTCAACGCCGAGCGGTTGCAGGGTGTTGTACTCGCCATTATCCCACTGACCTTTGATAAACTGCGCGATGCCAACGGTTTTTCCGTGACCAACCGCGCGCGTTGCCGTGCCAAAGGCTGCGGTGGATTTCCCTTTACCGTTGCCGGTGAAGACAATCAGGATCCCTTTCTTCTCCGTTGCCGCCGCCACGCGGGTATCAACCTGTTCTTTCAGTTTCTGCTGACGCTGGCGGTGTCTGTCATTATTGGCTCGCGCTTCCATTGATGCTCCTTAATGTCCTGCCGGACAGGTTGCGCAGCGATGCTGCTGCTCAAACTGACTAAAGAAGTTATTACCTTTGTCGTCGACTAACACGAAGGCCGGCATATTTTTAACTTCCATCATCCAGACCGCTTCCATTCCCAGTTCGGGATATTCCAGGCAGTGCAGGCTTTTCACGTACTGTTGTGCAAGCAGGGCCGCGGCGCCGCCGATGCTGCCGAGGCTAAACCCACCGTGTTTATGGCAGGCATCAGTGACCTGTTGGCTGCGGTTACCCTTGGTGAGCATAATGAGACTGCCGCCTTGTGCCTGGAAAGCATCGACATACCCATCCATGCGCCCGCCGGTGGTGGGACCCATTGAACCACAGGCCTGATTCTCCGGCGTTTTGGCGGGACCAGCGTAATAAACAATATGCTTTTTCATGTATTCCGGCATCGGTTCGCCGTTATCCAGGCGCGCTTTGATGTTAGCGTGGGCAATATCACGGGCGACAACAATTGGGCCACTTAACGACAAACGAGTACCGATAGGCAGAGCGGACAGGTCGTGCAGAATCTCGCGTAGCGGGCGGTTGAGATCCAACTGTACGGTTTGGGCACCATTTTCTACCCGTTGGGAATCAGGTATGAACTTGCCCGGGTTATGCTCCAGTTTCTCCAGCCAGATACCGTGTTTGTTAATTTTAGCCTTAATGTTGCGGTCGGCTGAGCAGGAGAGGGCCATGGCGATAGGACAAGACCCCCCGTGACGCGGCAGGCGAATCACGCGGATATCGTGTGCAAAGTACTTGCCGCCAAACTGCGCGCCGATACCAAACTCGCGGCTGGCATTGAGTAACTCGGCTTCCAGGGCCGTATCGCGGAACGCCTGACCCAGTTCGTTCCCGCTGGTGGGCAGGTTATCGTAATACTTGGTTGACGCCAGCTTGGCGACTTTCAGCGTCTGGTCGGCAGACAAGCCTCCAACGACGAAAGCGATGTGATACGGCGGGCAGGCGGCTGTGCCCAGTGATTTCATTTTTTCGATCAGAAAGGCGGTGAGCTTTTCCGGCTGCAGAATGGATTTTGTTTCCTGGAACAGCGCCGCTTTGTTGGCCGAGCCGCCGCCTTTGTTGACGAACAGGAAGCGGTATTCATTACCCGGCGTGGCGCTGATATCGATTTGTGCCGGCAGGTTAGTCTGAGTATTGACCTCGGTGTACATATCCAGCGGGGCATTTTGCGAATAACGCAGGTTGTTTTCGGTGAAAGTGGTATACACGCCTTTGCTTAACGCTTCTGCGTCATCGCCGCCGGTCCAGACATGCTGACCTTTGCAGGCCACAATCGTTGCCGTTCCGGTATCCTGACAGTTAGGCAGCACGCCTTTGGCCGAAACTTCAGCGTTGCGCAGTAGCTGCAATGCAACATACTTATCGTTACCGCTGGCCTGTGGATCGTGCAGAATGCTGGCGATCTGTTTCAAATGTCCGGCGCGCAGGAAGAATGAAGCCTCATAAAATGCCTGCTGTGCTAATAAGGTTAACGCTTCTGGAGCAACCTTAATCACTTCCTCTCCGTCTAACTCAGAAACTGTAACGTGCTGATTACTCAGTAATTCATATTCGGTACTATCTTTACCCTGAACAAAGAGTTCCTGCCAGACAAATGGTTTAGACATGTTTACTTCTCACCTCTTCGTGTTGTTTGCCGGATAAGCGAAGCGCCATCCGGCATAGAGTTATTTTGCTAAAAAGACATTCGCTTCGGTCGCTTCGGCGACATATTCGATCGTTTTCTGTGCACGAACGCTGTTACCGGCTTCATCCAGCGGCGGGGAATAGACGGCTATCGCATATTCGCCTGGCACAACGGCAACCATCCCACCGCCGACGCCGCTTTTCGCCGGGATGCCTACGGTGTACAGCCACTTACCACTACCGTCGTACAATCCGGCAATGGCCATTTCAGCCAGTACCTGCGGGACATATTTTTCATTCAGCAATTGCTTACCGTTGAACGGTGATTTGCCTTTGTTGGCGAGTACCGCGCCCATTTTGGCCAGTTGCTCAACGGTGATATCGACTGAGCACTGACGGGTATAAATTTCGACAGCGTCGTCTGTGTTGCCATAGAAGCTGTTATAGGATTCCATCAGCTTCGCCAGCGCCTGGTTGTGCTGGTTGGTTTCCATCTCGGATTTGAAAACCGGCTCGTTCACGGTGAGTGTGGCATCAGCCCAGACGTTCAGGTTGTCGAGGATTTTGTTCCAGCGATCGGTTTTATCTTTGGCTTCGATCAGGCTAACGGTGCTCATCGCCCCGGCGTTTACCAGCGGGTTTTCCGGCGCGCCTTTAGTCAGTTCTACCGCTAAACCTGAATTGAACGGCATGCCGGTGGCATTGGCCCCAAGTTTCTCCAGGACTACCTGTGGGCCATGCTGTTCCATGGCGAGCGCCAGGGTGAAGACTTTACTCAGGGATTCCATTGGGAAGGGCTTGTTAACATCGCCCACCTGATAGATCTTGCCGTCCACCGTGGCAATGGTGATGGCAAAATTTTTCGGGCTGTAGGTCGCCAGGGCAGGGATGTAGTCGGCGACTTTGCCATCGTTGTTACTTTTATATTTCTGATGTGCCTGGTCGATAATCTTTGCGTAATCCGGCGTGGTTTGCGCGAGAGTCGTTGCGCTAAACAAAACGCTGAAGGAAAAAATACTCACGCCGAGAAGAGTTTTATTCATGGTGTAATCCTGTTGGTGTGTTCATCATCGTGCTGGATGGCGGTGTTCCACCTTATCCGGCCTACGGATAATTGACCGTTTTGTAGGCCGGATAAGCGCGCTATCAGGACATCGCAACTTCTGACTGTTCGGTCACCGGACGTTCTTGTTCCGGTGTCTTCACTGGCGCAGTTCCGCGACAACCCTGGCCGAAGTGTTCGCCTTCCCAACGACCCACAATGGCAGCGCCCATGGCGTTACTCATGACGTTGGTAGCAGAACGCCCCATATCGAGGAATGGATCCACACCCATCAGTAGGATCAGACCGGCTTCCGGAATGTTGAACTGGTTCAGGGTGGCGGCGATTACCACCATTGATGCACGCGGTACGCCCGCCATCCCTTTTGAGGTCAGCATCAGAATCAACAGCATGGTGATTTGCTCACCCATGCTCAATTCGATGTTGCACGCCTGGGCAATAAATACGGTGGCAAAGGAGCAGTACGCCATCGAGCCGACCAGGTTAAAGGAGTAACCGATAGGCAGAACGAAGCTGGCGATTTTTGAGGAAACACCGAATTTTTCCAGCTTGTCCAGCGTGCCCGGGAAAGCGGCTTCAGAGCTGGAGGTGGTGAAGGCCAACAGTGCAGGTTCGAGGATTGATTTCGTTAAACGCGCGATGCAAGGCCCGACGATCATGGTGGACAGGCCGATCAGGATCGCCCACAGCATACCCAGCGTCAGGTAGAATTCACCCATAAAGATCCCGGCGCTGACCATCACACCCAGACCACGTTCGGCAATCAGACCCGAAATAGCGGCAAAAACGGTCAGTGGCGCAAACAGCATGACGTAACCCGTCAGCTTCAGCATTACGTGTACCAGTGAATCCAGAACCTTCACGATAGGCTCGGCTTTCTCACCAATTGCGGCAAGGCTGCAACCGAGGAAAATTGAGAAGACGACGATCTGCAGAATTTCGTTGCGTGCCATCGCATCAACAATACTGGTTGGTACTGCGTGCGAGATGAATACTTTCAGCGTGAATGGCTCAGACTTAACGGCGGCAACGGCTCCGGCGTCATGTGGAACAAAGTTGATGCCAGCGCCTGGCTGGAAAATATTAACGATAACCAGTCCCAGCGCGATTGACAGCAGTGAGGCGCAAATAAACAGGAAGAAGGTTTTCGAAAATATACGTCCCAGCGTTTTGGCATCGCCCATTTTGGCAATACCCACAACCAAAGTTGAAATAACCAATGGGGCGATAATCATTTTCACCATGCGTAAGAATATGGTGGTGAAAATGGAAATATCTGCTGCATAAGATTTTGCCGTTTCAGCCGCGACCATATTATTTATGGCCACCCCGGCAATCATGCCGAGTATCAGGCCTAATATGATCATCTTCGTTAAACTTATTTTCTTCATGTGTACTCCATCGGATAAAGGTTGGTAATTGGAATTGTGTAGGGCGGCGCGCGCCTGAACCCGGACAGCAGTTCAGACGCACGCCTGTTGTGACCAACCGCATGAATAATTCGAAGCACTGTGATACAGCTGAATTCTGTGCTCCAATGGTTGTTATTGTGTTTTTTTACTACAGGTCGAACTCAATACTTAATAATGGCGCGTGTTGCTGCGCACCATAAACATCATTGTCACCAACATTGCCGGAGATAATATCGCGCGGCATGACAATTTTTACGGCATTCGCCGGGTCAAACCAGACAATATTATGAATAAAATCAGGTTTGACATTATATAAACCAGCAATAAGCTGTGGCGTTAATTGTTCTGAACGCTTCACTCGCTGATAATCTTCACGGGTTTTAAATAAAATATCTAAAACCAGTTCGTACGGCCCGGCGTTTTTGGAACGAATGACCTGCGCCAGTGAACAAATTGAGTGTTTCATGCCTGAACTCCTTCTGGCGTCACCTGTTCAATGTGGAAATCAAAACGCAGCGCATCGCTCGCTTCAATCAGGTGATAGATCGAGAACTCATACACCGGTCCACTCTGAATATCGGATGGCGAGAACGGGAAGGCGAGGTTGCCCGCGGTCGCAATGCGATTTTCATAACCGTAGTGCAGCAGGGTAGAGCGCACCAGCGAGCAAACGCTGTTGGCGATATCCTGCGTCGGTGCGACGACGTCCAGTAAAATCCCTAGCTCATGACCGGCGGTTTTCATCGGTTCATGGTCGCCCATCACACCGTTCTTACCGTACAGGTGGAAGGTCATACGGATACTGTCGTCAGTCAGCGAGAGGTTACGCTTAACGCTGGCCTGTACCTCTTCGAGAATGGTGTCAATTCCGGCAATCATGATCGGGTCACGCGTTCCGGCGATAGTCAGGCAGCGGAAGCCAACCTGACGTGCGCCTTCCAGTTTCAACGCATACGGCGTTTCTTCATGACGTGAACCGC
Source organism: Citrobacter sp. wls710 (assembly GCF_005281115.1). Lineage (NCBI taxonomy): Bacteria > Pseudomonadati > Pseudomonadota > Gammaproteobacteria > Enterobacterales > Enterobacteriaceae > Citrobacter > Citrobacter sp. wls710. Next base: position 16,712 of record NZ_SZXD01000021.1, on the reverse strand, counting down.
TGACATACACTTCACCCTCGTTAACCTGAGTGAAGGTGCACGCTTTCAGGTTCAGTACGCCGCCTGGCCCCGGCAGGAAGTACGGATCGGACTTCTCATACAGGGTGTGCGCCGCCGCGGAAGTTTCAGTGAACTTACGCTTGGGATTGAACGCTTTCAGCGTAAAGCCGTTGTCGTCAATGATCCCCATCGCACAATCTGAGCCAGAGCCAGGGGTGGCGGCAATGGCGGCACACTCAAGGATCTTACCGCAATGAAGCGCCAGACCTTCATCAAAGCCCTGCATAATCGGCAGCGCGGCGAAGCAGGCCGGATCGTAAGCACGTCCGCCCAGTACCACCTGCGCACCGGCTTTCAGCGCACGCTGGAAAGGCTCGACGCCCATCTGCGCGACAATGTAGGTGCTGTCTTCAATTGCCTCGTGAGTCAGTTCAGGCACAAAATCGAGCGCGGTGATTTTGCCGTTATCCAGCGCCTGATGAACGATCTCTTTGTCGACATCAGACGGGATCAGCGCCATGGAGAAGGACAGGTTTTCTTCCTGAGCAATCTCATGGATTATCTGGCGACACCACTCCAGATGCGGAGCGGCGCCTGAACCACCGGCCGTGCCAATCACTACCGGGATGTTGTTCTTAACGCCTGCCACGATCATATAGCGCAGATCGCGTTTCACACCGGCCCTGTCGGTAAACGGTTTACCTGCCCCCAGGTAGTGGGGGCCTGGATCGGAGGAACCTGCGTCAACAGCAATAAGATCCGGTGACTCTTCCATGGCTTTACGAAAACTTTCTTCCGGGAAGCCATAACCCAGGATAGCCGTAGGCGATAAGATCTTAAATGTGCGTGCCATCTCTTAATCCTTAGTTTGCAACAACGCGATGGTGCGGTTCATTTCGTTAAACACGATGTTGAGACCTTCATCGAAACCCATACCTGGTTTGACCAGCATGCGCATAGGACGCGCGGCCAGCGCGACGTGTACGCAGGTGCGAGCACTGATTTCCGTTTCGTTACAGGTACCGCCCTGATAGGCTTCCATTGCGTGTTTGTTACAATACAGCACCGCATCAACGATGTTATGAATACCGCCCAGATCCGGGGTTTTGATCTGCACCATGTGGCAACTGCCCGCGTCGGTGAAGTCCACGATGTCCTGATAGGTGTTACACCACTCATCCGCAACGATTTTCACGCCGGAACCCAGACGGGTCAGCTCTTTGGTAATAGCGGTTAACATGCGGATCTGATCCGGCTTGTTACCGGCATCCACCGGACCTTCAATGTACAGCGGCAGGCCCTGGGCTTCCGCTTCCAGGCTGGCGATATATTCAGCGCAGCGCACCGGATCCATATCGAAGATCAGACCGATAGTGCCATAGACATCAATGTGCAGCGTCGGGTGATAACGCTCGCTGGTGCGCAGGCTTAAGATGCGATTAGACAACCAGCGCACATACTCACGCAGTTTTTCACCTTTAAAGCCCAGCTTCTCTTCCACGTTGTTGATCAGCGCGTGCGGCAGAACGTCCACGCCTTTGAGGATCATCTTGTCGACGGCGATATAACGGTCATCACCGCTCTGACCAAATAATGGAATGGCTTCCGGGACGCATGGCAGTTGCCACTCGTCGCACACCACTTCAGTTTTCAGGCGGCCGGTCGCCAGTGCGGCCGCGTCGAGCAGTGCTTGAGACAGACCATAACGGACCGCGGTATGCAGCAGATGACCATCGATACGCAACTGATCAAAGAAGCGGGCGTTTGGCAGGAAAGCATCCACGTCACGGCCTTCCAGCAACGGCTTGATGTGATCGTTGAGGAAAGGGATAAAGTTTTCAGCCAGGAACAGCGGGTCGCGACCGCCTGCGCCTGAATATTGCACCGCAGCACAATCACCTACCGCCACTGCGCCGTTTTCCAGAACCAACTGCACAGAAACGCATTCACCCGCCTGGCGAACAGAGGTAAAGCCAGGCGTTACCGGGGAGCCGGTATAGATAAACCCGTCATGACCGGCGCCGTTTTTGATGGCCTGCTGATCGTCAAAATAAAATGAGGAGTAGCCAGCGGTGAAAAGGGCCTGTTTAATTTTCATTATGGTCTTCCTATTAATTTACTGTGGGATACGGCGTTGATGTCATCAATGACCATCTGGAAAGAAGGTTTACGGCCTTCGAAATGCGCGCGCTCTGCGACGTAGTCGTGGTGCAGGGCAAGAACGTCTTTCGGCAGCGGAACGGCACCGGCTTCGAGAATACGGATGGCTCCTGTGTTATCGCGCACCGGCAGGATCTTCCCGGCGTTACAGGCGGCAGGGGCGAAAGGCACATCCAGCACGCCTGCTTCAAAGGCCAGCACCGTACCGCGCGCAATGTCGCCATTGCCGAGTTCAAAGACTTTTTTCAGCACCGCGCGGACTTCGCTCTTGATCAGCTCGACTTCCTGTTCCACGGCAGCACACTGCGGGAATTTCTGGTCACTGACCATGTTGAGCATCTGGCGTGAGGCTTTAAGTCCCTGGGCGTTCGCTGCCGCAGTTGGGATACCGAACGCTTCGTGCGGGCTTTTGGTGATCACTTTTGTTGCGCCCGACATACCGGCAACCGCTGCGCCCCAGGCGATAACGGAGAAGGCTTTCGCTTCATCTTCCGGGAATCCGCCCATCCACTGGTGGAAAACGGTGCTCAGTTCATAATCGTCGAAGCCGTGGTTATGGAAATATTCGTGGGACAGCTCACGCAGCGCCTGAATAGCGGCAATATCCTGCGTCAGGCTACCGACCTGACCGTAGCCGACGGTGATTGACTTCACGCCCTGTTCCAGCGCCAGCAGACCTTCAATAATCGCTACCGAGTGGGACATAAACGGCGGGATCAGGGTGCCGGTCAGCGGACCAAACGGTTCGCGGTTGATGCGAATGCCGTTCTCTTCGTACAGACCCATCAGGCGATCGCAGTACTGCCAGTCGCGGATGGATTTTTCCAGGGTGACGCGTTTGGCGTAAGGGATGTTGTAAGAGATACCGCCGCCTTCGTAGCTGGTAAAGCCACTGGCCATGGCGATTTCTGCCAGCAGACGCGCATCCGGCGTCCCGTGGCGAACCTGGATCGGTTTTTCCAGCGACTCAGTCATACGGCGGCAGGCAGCAACCCCGTGATTGACGACCGGTAAACCATTCAGCTTGGAAGTCCCCGCTTCGATGGATTTCTGGATCCCGACAGCGGCTTCTTCATAGCGGTTCAGACGGGTATAGGCATCAATAGTACTTGGCAGAAGATCGCACTCTTCCTGCAACGTTTTGAGCAGTGCAATATGCTCGTCCATTAATGCCACGCCTGCGCGCGGCTGACTCAGGGTTTTACCTTCCTGATCGGCCTTCAGCAGAGCGAGGGAAAAGCGCTTCTTGTCTGGAATTGATTGCTGGTATTTCACGCCATCTTCGAAGTTCTCAACGTCTTTGCCGGTTTCCCAGGTTTGCAACACCTGATGCCTTTCGGTCATGAATTCGTCATGGGTCAATTTTTTATTTCGAAGTTCCATTCGTAGCTGCCTTTAGTTTTGTAGGGTTAAACACTGAATGCTGGTGCGAGCAGCGGCTTGCGGGTACAGCCTGGCGACGTTTGCCAGTAGAGGGAGCAGGCCATTTGAATCGCGGTAATACTCAAACTGATTCGGTAACAGAATTCTTTTACCCTGGTCGTCCAGCTCTCGGTATTTGAGCCAGTTATGGATATCGAACTGGCTGGCGCGAGAGAGCCATCCACCTGAACCGACGACTTTGCGTACGGTGGTGAGATCGCGACCCATCTGTAAATCCACGTTACCCACGCAGGTGCAAACCTGCTTTTTAGTGCCCGCGTGGCGCTCAGCGGCATAGCCCACGCATAAACCTGCCAGCAGAGTGTCGAAATATTTCTCCTCCTCGCTGAGTGGCAGGTAATCCGGCTGCCCAACCAAATGACGCAGGTAGCGGTAAAATGCTTCCTCGCGCTGCGGCTGTTGGGCGAAGATGACTTTCACCATATCCTGCGTGCTTTCTCCCACCACGACGGCGGAAACGCGCATCCCCAGGTCGCCTTCAACAGTACGTTTGACGAAAGGCTCTGGAACACCATGCAGGACGGTATCGGGGGAGAGGGTATTCGCGCTGGCCGAATAGACATCCGTGGTGGCTCCGCCCATATCAATCAGCATGAATTCCTTCCATGCGCTGTCGTAATCGCTAATGGCTTTGACTAACTCATATACCGTCCATGGCGTCGGCATTGGCTCTTCGCCTGTTTCACCGACAATGACGTCCAGACCTTTGCCTTTCACAATGCGCGACAAAAACACATCACAAATCGCCTGGCGCGCGGCAAACGGATTCGGGTGATCGAGATCAGGCAGAATGTTGTCTACCGTGGTCAGATCCTTGTGCCCGAGAATCGTTTGTATTTCGTCCTGAATGTCCCGGTTTCCTGCGTAGATAATGGCGCAATCCAGCTTCGAGTCTGCCAATGCACGCGCATTCGCCAGACCATAGCTTTCTTCTCCACCGTCTGTACCGCCGGTAAATAACAGGATGTCCGGTGGTGATGATTCCAGCTCCTGTATGTCATGACGGTTCAGCTTGTACGAATAATATTGCGCGATTTTCGCTCCTGCCGAATGGGCGGTAACTTTTGCTGATTCCAGCGTAATGGAAGGCACCAGCCCCATCGCTGCAACGGCGAGTCCACCCTTGGCCGAGGAGGAGTACTTCAACTGCACTTCACCACTTTTCAGTAACGGGCGAGCATCGGCAACATTCAGCACCTGATTCAGGCTGGCAAAAAAACCGTCTGCCAGATGATGTGTGGTGGTTGGGGTCAGGACATGGTTTACCAGGGTTAACTCCTCGCCTTCATGGGCGAAGAGGGCTGCCTTGGTCCAGGTCGAGCCGATATCGACAGAAACTGTTTGCATCAGATAGCCTCTTCCAGGCAACGCTGTTTGAGGCCATTGTGTTGGTGAATATCATTGGCGATAAGCGCGCAGACATCCTCCAGATCGTGGCTGGGGGCGAAGACGCGGTTAAATCCCATCTCTTTAAACTTCACTTCCACATCGGCGAAGTCATGTTTGCCTACAACCAGGTTGCCGCCGACGTACAGCAGAATGTCACCGAGTCCGCGTTCGATGCAGCGTTCACGTAACCCGAGGCAGTCAATGTCACCATGACCGTAGATGGAGGACACCACGATGGCATCGGCGCCTGTTTCAATCGCGGCATCAATATATTCATCCTGGCTCACCATCACCCCGAGGTTGATTACGTGAAAATCATGCGCAGTAAAAACGCGATCCAGAACTTTATTGCCTACTGCATGGCAGTCAGCACCGATGACGCCAATAACAAGTGTAGATTTTTTCATGGGTAATCCTCTGTAGGGCTGATGGTCAATAAGTGAAAATACTTTTCTAATATTCAGAGCTTGTATTGTGACAACCTTTTAATAGGGTTGGAGTTTCTGTGGAAGCGAAAAATGAAGCAATTGATCTATTTTCAAAATATCCTGATAAAAATGATTGTTATATTTTTTATTTGAAAAATGTGTTTTTAATCATGTGGTTATGTTGTGTTTTCTGTGTTGGTTTTAATTTTTTAGAAAATCGCGTAATAAATGACTTGCCATGTTTGTGATCAAAATCTTATTTTGTTGTGCACGCCATTCAGGTCGCGCTTTTAATAATTTCAAAAAATCTCTTCACTAAATAACTTGTGAACCATCTAACGGTTTTTTATTTATTAATCTTATATGTCACAATTATTCCTTTGTTAAATTTAGGATAAAAATGCTAATGAATTGTTTTTGTCATATTTAATCTTTGCCACAGAAACGAAGAAGTAGCGTGAACGATAACTTACGGTGATGATAAAAGTGACAGGCGGACTTTCTGCGCCAGAACGTTTAATGCAATGCGTTGGTCAATGGGGTGCGTTTTCGCTTCCAGTTGAGATAGTTACATCTTGGTGTTAATTATAAGTAAAAATAAAATGAATAAATTGTATGAAATAACTATTACACACCTTGCCAAACAAAAAACTGTGAGCTACCCAGCAATAGTGACTCTTTATCTGCTATCAATTTTGTCTGCCTGAGCGGTTAAAAGACCGTGTAGATTTAAATAAATATTCTATCATTTGTAGTAACGACAAATACTCATTGAAAAACATGTCGTTAACATGATGTTCACTAGTCACTGTAGTGTTAAACACCATTAACAATAAATTTGGAAATTGATTTAAATCAAAGTTTAAAACTTGGAAAACAGCACAAAAAGAGGTTAAATTGCCGCAGATCAAATTGGTCTGAGAGTGATAAATTAGCTATAAATTGATCACTATCGAAAAATGCAAATTTGCCTCGATAAAAACCTGTTTATTGTAAGGATTTTACGGCGTAATATAATCGCGGGATCAATTTGAGTGTTTTATTAACATGTTTGTAACCTTTCATCATTGTCGTTTCTTCAAATGAGAAGAAGGAACAGCGGCGGAAGGAAGCAGATAAATTTGTATTGGGGCATGCGTGTGACCCTTTCTAACGGGGTTCACTCTCGGAGTCTTCATGCGATGAGCAAGGAGTCATGATGTTAGATATAGTCGAACTGTCGCGCTTACAGTTTGCCTTGACCGCGATGTACCACTTCCTGTTTGTGCCACTGACGCTCGGTATGGCGTTCTTGCTGGCCATTATGGAAACGGTCTACGTCCTTTCCGGCAAACAGATTTATAAAGATATGACCAAGTTCTGGGGCAAGTTGTTTGGTATCAACTTCGCTCTGGGTGTGGCTACCGGTCTGACCATGGAGTTCCAGTTCGGGACTAACTGGTCTTACTATTCCCACTATGTAGGGGATATTTTCGGTGCGCCGCTGGCTATCGAAGGTTTGATGGCCTTCTTCCTCGAATCCACCTTTGTAGGTCTGTTCTTCTTCGGTTGGGATCGTTTGGGTAAAGTCCAGCATATGTGCGTCACCTGGCTGGTGGCACTGGGTTCTAACCTGTCCGCACTGTGGATTCTGGTTGCGAACGGCTGGATGCAAAACCCAATCGCCGCGGATTTCAACTTCGAAACCATGCGTATGGAGATGCTGAGCTTCTCCGAACTGGTGCTCAACCCGGTTGCCCAGGTGAAATTTGTTCACACGGTGGCATCGGGGTATGTCACTGGCGCGATGTTCATTCTTGGCATCAGTGCTTATTACATGCTGAAAGGCCGTGACTTTGCGTTCGCAAAACGCTCCTTCGCGATTGCTGCCAGCTTTGGTATGGCGGCTGTGCTGTCTGTTATCGTGCTGGGTGATGAATCCGGTTACGAAATGGGCGACGTACAGAAAACTAAACTCGCCGCTATTGAAGCTGAGTGGGAAACTCAACCTGCTCCTGCTGCGTTTACCTTGTTCGGTATTCCCGACCAGGATAAACAAGAAAACAAATTTGCGATTCAAATTCCTTATGCGCTGGGCATCATTGCCACCCGCTCTGTTGATACACCGGTCATTGGTCTGAAAGACCTGATGGCGCAGCATGAAGAGCGTATCCGTAACGGGATGAAGGCGTATCAGCTGCTGGAAGAATTGCGTGCGGGGTCAACCGATCAGGCTGTTCGTGACCAGTTCAACAGCATGAAGAAAGATCTGGGTTATGGTCTGCTGCTGAAACGCTATACGGACAACGTCACCGACGCAACCGAAGCGCAAATTCAACAGGCAACGAAAGATTCTATTCCTCGCGTTGCGCCGCTGTATTTCGCTTTCCGTATCATGGTGGCGTGTGGCTTCTTGCTGCTGGCCATTATTGCGCTTTCCTTCTGGAGCGTCATTCGTAACCGCATCGGTGAGAAAAAATGGCTGCTGCGTGCCGCGCTGTACGGTATTCCACTGCCGTGGATTGCTGTAGAAGCAGGTTGGTTTGTCGCCGAATATGGCCGACAACCATGGGCAATCGGCGAAGTATTACCAACGGCGGTGGCAAACTCATCGTTGACAGTAGGCGATCTGCTGTTCTCCATGATCCTGATTTGTGGCCTGTATACCCTGTTCCTGGTGGCAGAATTGTTCTTAATGTTCAAGTTTGCGCGCCTCGGCCCGAGCAGCCTGAAAACCGGTCGCTATCACTTTGAGCAGTCCAATGTGACTTCTCAGCCGGCACGCTAAGACAGGAGTCGTCAAATGATCGATTATGAAGTATTGCGTTTTGTCTGGTGGCTGTTGGTCGGCATTCTGCTGATTGGTTTTGCGGTCACTGATGGCTTCGACATGGGGGTGGGCATGCTCACCCGTTTCCTCGGTCGTAATGATACCGAGCGTCGAATTATGATTAACTCCATCGCTCCGCACTGGGACGGTAACCAGGTTTGGCTCATCACCGCGGGTGGCGCTCTGTTCGCTGCCTGGCCGATGGTGTATGCCGCTGCGTTCTCTGGTTTCTATGTGGCGATGGTTCTGGTACTGGCGTCATTATTCTTCCGTCCGGTCGGTTTTGATTACCGTTCCAAGATTGAAGACACTCGTTGGCGTAACATGTGGGACTGGGGCATTTTCATTGGTAGCTTTGTTCCGCCGCTGGTAATTGGCGTGGCGTTCGGTAACCTGTTGCAGGGCGTACCGTTCCATATCGATGAGTACCTGCGTCTGTACTACACCGGTAACTTCTTCCAGTTGCTGAATCCGTTTGGTCTGCTGGCAGGTATCGTGAGCGTTGGGATGATCATCACCCAGGGCGCAACCTACCTGCAGATGCGTACGGTTGGTGAACTGCACCTGCGTACGCGTACCACCGCGCAGGTAGCGGCGCTGGTGACTCTGGTCTGCTTCGCGCTGGCCGGCGTGTGGGTGATTTACGGTATTGACGGTTATGTTGTGACCTCTGCAGTGGATCATCATGCCGCCTCTAACCCGCTGACCAAAGAAGTGGCGCGCGTTGCTGGTGCATGGATGGTGAACTTTAATAATGCACCTGTCCTGTGGCTGGTTCCTGCACTGGGCGTGGTTCTGCCGCTGTTGACCATCCTGACTTCTCGTATGGAGAAAGGGGCATGGGCGTTCGTCTTCTCCTCACTGACGTTAGCCTGCATCATCCTGACTGCCGGTATCGCAATGTTCCCGTTTGTGATGCCATCCAGCACCATGATGAACGCGAGTCTGACCATGTGGGATGCGACTTCCAGTCAGCTGACGCTGAACGTGATGACCTATGTGGCACTGGTGTTTGTACCGATCATTCTCATCTACACCACCTGGTGTTACTGGAAAATGTTTGGTCGCATCACCAAAGAAGATATTGAACGTAACACCCATTCTCTGTACTAAGTAAGGAGCTAAATATGTGGTATTTCGCATGGATTCTGGGAACGCTTCTTGCCTGTGCATTTGGGATAATCACAGCCCTGGCGCTTGAGCACGTTGAATCAGGCAAAGCCGGACAAGAAGAAAGCTGATGATCAACCTTATCGCGATGGTTTATGCGGTAATGGACAAGCGCCCCTTGCGGGCGCTTTCCTTTGTGCTGGCAATCGTGTTGGCTGGCTGCATATTCTGGGACCCGTCACGTTTCGCGGCCAAAACCAGTGAGCTTGAAATCTGGCATGGTTTTCTGCTGATGTGGGCTGTCTGTACTGGCATCATTCACGGCGTTGGCTTTCGTCCTCGCGCGGTGCACTGGCAGGGCATCTTCTGCCCGCTGATCGCGGATATCGTCCTCATTGTTGGTCTGATTTTCTTCTTCTTTTGAATAAGAAACATCCTTAAATATTTATGGGCTTGCATAAGCCCATAATTTTTTACTCTCCGTTTACTTTCCCCCATTCCAAAGCACCATTCCCGCGCGTATAGTAGCGAAGTTTGAAAGCACTAACCTTTTGTTGCATTACCGGGATGTACAGTGAAGACAGCGCGATATACAACGACATTCTTGATGCATCGCGGCGGCAAAAACGCGAGTCACCAGGCGCTTACCAGGGTAAGCAACGGGTGTGAGTGGACGAAGCCAACAAAGAGGCAGTAAGAATGAATAAGTATATGTTTCGATGGCCGGTTCGTGTCTACTATGAAGACACCGATGCCGGTGGGGTGGTTTACCACGCCAGCTACGTCGCTTTTTATGAAAGGGCACGCACAGAGATGCTGCGTCATCATCACTTCAGTCAGCAGGTGCTGCTGGCAGAACGCGTAGCCTTTGTGGTACGCAAGATGACTCTTGAGTATTTTGCGCCTGCGCGGCTCGACGATATGCTCGAAGTCCAAACCGAAATTACGTCAATGCGTGGCACCTCATTGGTTTTCACGCAACGCATTGTCAACGCAGAGAACGCCGTGCTGAATGAAGCCGAAGTTCTGATTGTTTGCGTTGATCCACTCAAAATGAAGCCTCGTGCGCTTCCCAAGTCTATTGTCGCGGAGTTTAAGCAGTGACTGACATGAATATCCTTGATTTGTTCCTGAAGGCAAGCCTTCTGGTTAAACTTATCATGTTGATTTTGATTGGTTTCTCAATCGCATCCTGGGCCATTATTATCCAGCGGACCCGTATTCTGAATGCCGCTTCACGTGAAGCAGAAGCATTTGAAGACAAGTTCTGGTCTGGTATTGAGTTGTCACGCCTGTATCAGGAAAGCCAGGGGCGTCGTGATAATTTGGCAGGGTCGGAACAAATTTTCTATAGCGGATTCAAAGAGTTTGCGCGTTTGCACAGGGCAAATAGCCATGCGCCGGAAGCGGTCGTTGAGGGGGCATCCCGTGCGATGCGAATTTCGATGAACCGTGAGCTGGAAACGCTGGAAACGCATATTCCATTCCTCGGCACCGTCGGCTCCATCAGTCCGTATATCGGTCTGTTCGGAACCGTTTGGGGGATCATGCACGCGTTTATCGCGCTGGGCGCGGTAAAACAGGCAACGCTGCAAATGGTCGCACCGGGTATCGCGGAAGCGCTGATTGCAACGGCTATCGGTCTGTTTGCGGCAATCCCTGCGGTTATGGCTTACAACCGACTGAATCAGCGCGTGAACAAGCTGGAACTGAATTACGACAACTTTATGGAAGAGTTCACCGCGATTCTGCACCGCCAGGCGTTTACCGTTAGCGAGAGCAACAAGGGGTAAGCCATGGCCAGAACGCGTGGACGAGGTCGTCGCGAACTTAAGTCCGAAATCAATATTGTACCGCTGCTCGACGTACTGCTGGTGCTGCTGCTGATCTTTATGGCAACCGCGCCGATCATCACCCAGAGCGTGGAAGTCGATCTGCCGGATGCGACCGAATCGCAAGCCGTCAGCAGTAACGACGAACCTCCGGTCATTATTGAAGTTTCCGGCATTGGGCAATACAGCGTGGTGGTAGAAAAAGATCGTATGGATCAACTGCCGCCGGAGCAGGTTATCGCGGAAGCGAAAAGCCGCCTGCAGACCAATCCGAAAACGGTCTTTTTAATCGGTGGTGCGAAAGACGTGCCTTATGATGAAATAATTAAAGCGCTGAACTTGTTACACAGTGCAGGCGTAAAATCGGTTGGCTTGATGACGCAGCCAATCTGATGTCTGCGTATTGCTGGCTTGAAAGATAGCGCGTAACAGGCGAACAGTTTTTTGGGAACCGAGAGTGTCAAAGGCAACCGAACAAAACGACAAGCTCAAAAGGGCGATAATTATTTCAGCGGTGCTGCATGTCATTTTATTTGCAGCGCTGATCTGGAGTTCGTTCGATGAGCACATTGATGCTTCAGCCGGCGGCGGTGGCGGTTCGTCCATCGACGCCGTTATGGTTGATCCTGGTGCCGTTGTGCAACAGTACGACAGGCAGCAGCAACAGCAGGCAAGTGCGAAACGTGCAGAAGAGCAGCGTGAAAAACAGGCGCAGCAGCAAGCTGAGGAACTTCGCGAGAAGCAGGCGGCTGAGCAAGAGCGACTGAAGCAGCTGGAAAAAGAACGTTTAGCCGCGCAGGAAAAAGTGCGCGAACAGGCGGAACAGCAGAAACAGGCTGAAGCTGCCGCCGCGAAAGCGCAAGAGCAACAGAAACAGGCTGAAGAAGCTGCGGCGAAGGCTGCTGCAGACGCGAAGGCCAAGGCGGATGCACAGGCGAAACAAGCGGCAGATGCCGCGAAGAAAGCCGCTGCGGACGCACAGAAAAAAGCTGAGGCTGAAGCCGCTAAAGCCGCCGCTGATGCGAAGAAAGTTGCCGAAGCACAAGCCGCTAAGGCTGCCGCAGACGCCGCGAAGAAAGCCCAGGCTGAAGCTGCTAAGCAAGCTGCAGCAGAAAAAGCTGCCGCCGAAAAAGCAGAAAAAGCCGCTGCCGCAAAAGCTGCTGCCGCTGAAAAAGCGGCGGCTGAAAAGAAAGCCGCTGCGGAAAAAGCCGCTGCAGACAAGAAAGCTGCCGCTGATAAAGCTGCTGCTGACAAGAAAGCTGCGGCAGATAAAGCCGCTGCTGCGAAAAAAGCGGCTGCTGAGAAGGCCGCTGCGGCCTCTGGCGTTGACGACTTGTTGGGTGACTTAAGCTCCGGTAAGAATGCGCCGAAATCAGGTGGTGGAGCGAAAGGAAGCGGTCAACCGGCGAAAGATAGTGGTACAAGTGGTGCAAATGGCGGCGCATCTGGCGCTGATATCAGTGCTTACGCCTCTCAAATTCGTAATGCGATCCAGAGCCGTCTGTATGGTGCTGATTTGTACGCGGGTAAATCTTGCGTACTACATATTAAGTTAGCACCCGATGGTCTGTTACTGGATGTGACCGAAGAGGGCGGCGATCCGGCATTGTGCCAGGCCGCGTTGACGGCTGCGAAAACAGCCAGAATTCCTAAACCGCCTAGCCAGGCTGTTTATGAAAAAGTAAAAGATGCCAAACTGGACTTTAAACTGTAATAACAACCCCTGAGAAATCGGGGGAAACAGTCTAAGGTTGAGACAGAGTTCTGGTAGTTTTGTGTATTTGAGTTTGTTAACATTCTGCTAAATTATCGTGGGCGTTCCGTCCAGATAAGGGAGATATGATGAAGCAGGCATTACGAGTAGCATTTGGTTTTCTGATGCTGTGGGCAGCAGTGCTGCATGCAGAAGTACGTATCGAGATCACCCAGGGGGTGGACTCGGCACGCCCGATTGGCGTTGTCCCATTCCAGTGGGCAGGGCCGGGTGCTGCACCTGAAGATATCGGTGGTATCGTAGGTGCTGACCTGCGTAACAGCGGTAAATTTAACCCATTAGATCGTTCTCGTCTGCCACAGCAGCCGGGTACCGCGGCGGAAGTTCAACCTGCTGCATGGTCTGCGCTGGGTATTGATGCCGTCGTGGTCGGGCAGGTAACGCCGAATCCGGATGGCTCCTACAGCGTGGCTTATCAACTGGTTGATACCGGCGGCGCGCCGGGTACCGTACTGGCGCAGAACACCTATAAAGTGAACAAGCAATGGCTGCGTTACGCGGGCCATACTGCCAGTGACGAAGTATTTGAAAAACTGACCGGTATTAAGGGCGCATTCCGTACCCGTATCGCGTATGTTGTTCAGACCAACGGTGGTCAGTTCCCGTACGAATTACGCGTGTCCGACTACGATGGTTACAACCAGTTCGTGGTTCACCGTTCTCCGCAGCCGCTGATGTCTCCGGCGTGGTCTCCGGACGGTTCAAAACTGGCTTACGTAACCTTCGAAAGCGGTCGTTCTGCGCTGGTTATTCAGACGTTGTCTAACGGCGCTGTTCGTCAGGTCGCTTCTTTCCCGCGTCACAACGGCGCACCGGCGTTTTCTCCGGATGGCAGCAAACTGGCGTTTGCCCTGTCTAAAACCGGTAGCCTGAACCTGTATGTCATGGACATTGGTTCTGGTCAAATCCGTCAGGTGACGGATGGTCGCAGCAACAACACGGAACCAACCTGGTTCCCGGACAGCCAGAATCTGGCCTTTACGTCTGACCAGGCCGGTCGTCCGCAGGTATACAAAGTTAACGTCAACGGCGGTGCTCCGCAGCGTATTACCTGGGAAGGTTCGCAAAACCAGGATGCGGATGTGAGCAGCGACGGTAAATTTATGGTAATGGTAAGCTCGGCTAACGGTCAGCAACACATTGCCAAACAAGATCTGGTAGCGGGTGGCGTACAAGTTCTGTCGTCAACGTTCCTGGACGAAACGCCAAGTCTGGCACCTAACGGCACTATGGTAATCTACAGCTCTTCTCAGGGGATGGGATCCGTGCTGAATTTGGTTTCTACAGATGGGCGTTTCAAAGCGCGTCTTCCGGCAACTGATGGTCAGGTTAAATTCCCTGCCTGGTCGCCGTATCTGTGATAATAAATAATTGATTAATAAAGGAATCATTGAAATGCAACTGAACAAAGTGCTGAAAGGGCTGATGATTGCTCTGCCTGTTATGGCTATTGCGGCGTGTTCTTCTAACAAGAACGCCAGCAATGACGGCAGCGAAGGCATGCTGGGTGCCGGCACTGGTATGGATGCAAACGGTAGCGGCAACATGTCTTCTGAAGAGCAAGCGCGTCTTCAGATGCAGCAGCTGCAGCAGAACAACATCGTTTACTTCGATCTGGACAAGTACGATATCCGTTCTGACTTCGCTGCAATGCTGGATGCGCACGCTAACTTCCTGCGTAGCAACCCGTCTTACAAAGTCACCGTAGAAGGTCATGCGGACGAACGTGGTACTCCTGAGTACAACATTTCCCTGGGGGAGCGTCGTGCAAACGCCGTTAAGATGTACCTGCAGGGTAAAGGCGTTTCTGCTGACCAGATCTCTATCGTTTCTTACGGTAAAGAAAAACCTGCAGTACTGGGTCATGACGAAGCGGCTTACTCCAAAAACCGTCGTGCCGTACTGGTTTACTAAGAGAATTGCATGAGCAGTAACTTCAGACATCATCTGTTGAGTCTGTCGTTACTGGTTGGCATAGCGGCCCCCTGGGCCGCTTTTGCACAGGCGCCAATCAGTAGTGTCGGCTCAGGCTCGGTCGAAGACCGTGTCACTCAACTCGAGCGTATTTCTAACGCTCACAGTCAGCTTTTAACCCAACTCCAGCAACAACTCTCCGATAATCAGTCCGATATTGACTCCCTGCGTGGTCAAATTCAGGAAAATCAGTATCAGCTGAATCAGGTTGTTGAACGTCAGAAACAGATATTGCTGCAGATGAATAATCTTGGCAGCGGTGGCGCACCTGCGGCGCAGTCTGCGGGTGGGGATCAGAGCGGGGCGGCGACCCCTGCGCCTGATGCGGGAGCTGCGGCAACGTCAGGGGCTCCGGCACAAACTGGCGATGCGAATACCGATTACAATGCAGCAATCGCCCTGGTACAGGATAAATCCCGTCAGGATGACGCGATTGACGCATTTCAGAACTTCATCAAAAAGTACCCGGATTCTACTTACCTGCCAAATGCCAATTATTGGCTGGGTCAGTTGAATTACAACAAGGGTAAAAAAGATGATGCCGCGTTCTATTTCGCTTCGGTAGTTAAAAACTTCCCGAAATCACCTAAGGCTGCAGACGCGATGTATAAAGTCGGCGTCATCATGCAGGACAAAGGCGACACAGCAAAAGCTAAAGCGGTTTATCAGCAGGTTATCACTAAATATCCTGGCACTGATGGCGCGAAACAAGCGCAAAAACGCCTTAACGCGATGTAATGACCACCATGCGACCAGAAATCGTGTTATTTCTGGTCGCGTCGTGTGATTCCTAAGCAGTTGAGTTATTTACCTCGAAATTTTTGTTGCGCTAAAATCTGAAATCAGTAATATATGCCGCCGTTGCCAAGGGATATCAAACAGCCTGAAAGCAGCGAAAAAAGTGGGTCGTTAGCTCAGTTGGTAGAGCAGTTGACTTTTAATCAATTGGTCGCAGGTTCGAATCCTGCACGACCCACCAATCGTTCTGGTGGAACGCGATAGTAAAACGTGAAGGATAACGTTGCGTAAGCAACGGCCCGTAGGGCGAGACGAAGTCGAGTCATCCTGCACGACCCACCAATCGTTCTGGTGGAACGCGATAGTAAAACGTGAAGGATAACGTTGCGTAAGCAACGGCCCGTAGGGCGAGACGAAGTCGAGTCATCCTGCACGACCCACCAATCGTTCTGGTGGAACGCGATAGTAAAACGTGAAGGATAACGTTGCGTAAGCAACGGCCCGTAGGGCGAGACGAAGTCGAGTCATCCTGCACGACCCACCAATCGTTCTGGTGGAACGCGATAGTAAAACGTGAAGGATAACGTTGCGTAAGCAACGGCCCGTAGGGCGAGACGAAGTCGAGTCATCCTGCACGACCCACCACTAACTCAGTTAGTAAGTAGTATCCAGCGTAGTATCGGGTGATTAGCGAAGCGCAAAAACGCCTTAACGCGATGTAATGACCACCATGCGACCAGAAATCGTGTTATTTCTGGTCGCGTCGTGTGATTCCTAAGCAGTTGAGTTATTTACCTCGAAATTTTTGTTGCGCTAAAATCTGAAATCAGTAATATATGCCGCCGTTGCCAAGGGATATCAAACAGCCTGAAAGCAGCGAAAAAAGTGGGTCGTTAGCTCAGTTGGTAGAGCAGTTGACTTTTAATCAATTGGTCGCAGGTTCGAATCCTGCACGCCCCACCAACTTTAACATCGTACTCAGATGTTAAACGTGAAGGATAACGTTGCTTTAGCAACGGCCCGTTAGGGCGAGACGAAGTCGAGTCATCCTGCAC